>CACDLR010000014.1 GCA_902553695.1 uncultured Pelagibacteraceae bacterium
GCATTAAAAGATGAAAAAGAATTTGAAACAGTAAGAAAATCACTAAGCGCATACTTGTTGGCTAATATGACAGAATTTGGAAAATCTAAATTACTTAGTTATAAAGATTTAGAAAACTTAGGTTATAATATAGTAATTTATCCAGTTACAACTCAAAGATTAGCAATGAAAAATGTTGAAGACGGGCTACGTGCTATTTTTGCAGATGGACATCAAAATAACATTATTGATAAAATGCAAACTAGAAAAAGATTATATGATTTAGTCGAATATGAAAAATATAATTCTTTAGACGAAAAAATATATAATTTTAATTCAGATGGACACGAATAATGAGTGATGAAGTTAAAAAGGGATTATTAGGAATAGTTGTTGATGAAACTGAAGTTTCAAAAGTAATGCCTGAAATTAACTCTCTTACTTATAGAGGTTACGCAGTTCAAGATCTCTGTGAAATGTGTAGATTTGAAGAAGCGGCTTACCTAATTCTAACTGGAGATCTTCCAAATAGCATCGAATTAAAAAAATTTGAAAAGGAAGAAAGAGCTAATCGAGACCTAACAAAGAATCTAAACGAAATAATCAAACATATGCCTAAAAAATCTCACCCTATGGATGTTGCAAGAACAGCTGTGAGCGTGATGGGTTTAGAAGATAAAGATACTACAAATAATTCACCAGAAGCAAATATGAGAAAAGCTATGAGAATATTTGCTAAAACACCAACTGCTTTAGCTGCCTTTTATAGAATTAGAAAAGGTAAAAAAATAATAAAACCAAAGAAAAACTTAACATTCTCAGAAAATTTCTTTTACATGTGTTTTGGAAAAGTCCCTAGTAAAGAAATTGTTAAAGCATTTGATGTATCGTTAATTTTATACGCTGAACACAGTTTTAATGTTTCAACTTTTACTGCAAGAACAATAACAAGTAGCTTATCAGACATACACGGCGCTATTACGGGTGCAATTGCTAGTCTGAAAGGTCCTTTGCACGGAGGAGCTAACGAAGAAGTTATGCACATGATGAATAAAATTAAAAAACCTGAGAATGCATTAAAATGGATCAATAACGCACTAGATAATAAAGACGTTGTCATGGGTTTTGGACATAGGGTTTATAAATCTGGAGACTCTAGAGTTCCAACAATGAAAGAATATTTTAAAAAAGTAGCTAAGTTAAAAAAAGATAAAAAATTTATAAAGATTTACGATATTGTTGAAAAAGTTATGATTGAGAGAAAAAATATTCACCCTAATGTAGACTACCCTACAGGTCCAACATATCATTTAATGGGTTTTGACACAGATTTCTTTACTCCAATATTTGTAATCTCAAGAATTACAGGTTGGTCAGCACATATAATGGAGCAACATGCATCAAACAAATTGATCAGACCTTTGGCTAAGTATAAAGGAAGCAAACACAGACAAGTTATGCTTCTAAATCAAAGATAATATTAACTAAAAGCTTCAGTCCAAGAACCTTGTGTTGAAGCTTTAGAATATTCTGTTGCTCTTCCCTCGAAGAAATTCATATGCTCCACTGCATTTAACATTGTGTCAAGCCATGTTAATGGATTTTTTTGTACATCATAAATTGGTTCCAGACCTAGTTGTGACAATCTTCTATTTCCAATAAATCTAATATAATCTTTAACTTCTTGAGCAGTTAAACCATTCATTGGTCCCATTTCAAATGCTAAATCTATAAAAGCATCTTCATGGTGAACTATAGTTCTACAAGCTTCGTATATTTCTTTTTTAAGTTGCGCTGTCCAAATTTCTGGATTTTCCTTTATAAATTCTTTAAACAATCTTATCATTGAGTTGCAGTGCAATGTTTCATCTCTTACAGACCAAGTTACAATCTGGCCCATGCCTTTCATTTTGTTAAATCTAGGAAAGTTTAATAATATTGCAAAACTTGCAAACAATTGTAAACCCTCAGTGAAAGCACTAAATACTGCAACAGTTTTTGCTATATCTGCTTTTGAATTTACATTAAAATTTTGCATGTAATCATATTTATCTTTCATTTCTTTGTATTTCATAAAAGCTGAGTACTCTGATTCAGGCATACCAATAGTATCTAATAAATGTGAATATGCAGCAATGTGTACAGTTTCCATAGATGCAAAAGATGTCATCATCATTAAAACTTCTGTTGGCTTAAATACAGTTGTGTAATGTCTTAAGTAGCAATTATTAACTTCAACATCAGCTTGAGTAAAAAATCTAAATATTTGAGTTAATAAGTTTTTTTCTGCTTGAGATAAGTTTTTTTGCCAGTCTCTTACATCATCTCCTAAAGGCACCTCCTCTGGTAGCCAATGAATTCTTTGCTGAGTTAACCACGCATCGTAACACCATGGGTATCTGAATGGTTTATAAACAGGATTTTCAACAAGTAATCCCATTTTTTTTGGTTTTATGATTGTTTGATTTTGATTTTTTAAACTCTCTACTGACATGATAAGCACTCCTCGTATTCTGGTTTTTCATTTTGATTATTTTTTGATTTATATACATTGGATGTAACATCCGTTGATTTTGTATCGTTAACATTTTCTGCTCTTTGTATTGATTTAGATCTACAATAATAAAGACTTTTCAATCCTTTTTTCCACGCTTGAAAATGGATTTGATGTAAATCTCTTTTATGAATATCTGCAGGTATAAAAATATTTATTGATTGGGCCTGAGAAATAAAAGGTGTTCTGTCAGCACCTAAATCAATTATCCATCTTTGGTCAAGTTCAAAAGCTGTTTTAAACACATCTTTTTCTTCTTTAGTTAAGAAATCAAGATGAGATACAGACCCTTGATTTGTAGTTATACTTGACCAAGTTTCATCATCATTTTTAGAATGTTTTTCTAAAAGTTTTGCTAAATATTTATTTCTAACATTAAATGAGCCTGAAAGAGTTTTATGTGTATAACTATTAGCAGCAATTGGTTCAACCCCAGGAGATGCTCCACCACAAATAATTGATATAGAAGCAGTTGGTGCGATCGCTGTTTTATTTGAAAATCTTTCGTTCATTCCATATTCTGCAGCATCTGGGCATGGGCCTCTTTCTTCAGCAAGATCTTTAGATGCTTGATCAACTTGTTCTTGGATGTTTTGGAATATTTTTTTATTCCATACTTTAGCCATTACAGACTCAAAAGGTATCATTTTTTGTTGGAAATAAGAGTGCATTCCCATAACACCTAAACCCACACTTCTTTCTTTCATTGCAGAATAAGTTGCATCACTAAATTCTTCTGGAGCTCTTTCAATAAAGTCTGTTAACACATTATCTAAAAATCTCATTACGTCTTTAACGAAATTTTTATCATCTTTCCATTCATCATATTTTTCCAAATTTAATGATGATAAACAACAAACTGCTGTTCTATCTCTACCTTCTTTATCAACACCGGTTGGTAAAGTTATTTCACTACACAAGTTTGATGTTTTAACAGTTAAGCCAGCAAGTTTGTGATGTTGTGGAATTTGTCTATTAACTGTATCTATATAAATTATATAAGGTTCACCAGTTTCAACTCTAGCAGTTAAAAGTCTTATCCATAAATTTCTAGCAGAGACGGTGGACTGAACAGCGCCATCTTTAGGACTTTTCAGCGCCCACTGTTCATCTAATTCAACTGCTCTCATGAATGCATCACTTACAAGAACTCCGTGATGTAGGTTTAATGATCTTCTATTTGGATCACCTCCTGTAGGTCTTCTCATTTCAATAAATTCTTCAATCTCAGGATGGTCAATTGGTAAATAACAAGCCGCGGATCCTCTTCTTAATGAACCTTGACTAATAGCCATTGTTAAAGAATCCATAACTTTTATAAAAGGAATAATTCCTGAAGTTTTTCCTACTCTTCCAATTTTTTCACCAATTGATCTTAAATTTCCCCAGTAGCTTCCAATACCACCGCCTTTTGCAGCAAGCCAAACATTCTCACTCCATAAATCTAAAATTCCATGCAAACTATCTCCAGCTTCATTTAAAAAACACGAGATAGGTAAACCCCTCTTTGTTCCACCATTTGACAGAACAGGCGTTGCTGGCATAAACCATAAATTACTAATATAATTATACAATCTTTGGGCATGTAAATTATCATCTGCATAATGGCTTGCAACTCTTGCAAATAAATCTTGGAAAGATTCATTGTGACCTAAATATCTGTCATTCAATGTTGCTTTTCCGAAGTCAGTTAAATTTTGATCTTTGGATCTGTCAATTTTAATTGTAATGCCTTTTGAATTCTGAAAAAGTTCTGTATTGTCTGAAAGTGAGAATAAGTCTGGTCTTTTTTGTGAGTTGTCCTCAATATTAACTACATTATTATTCGTATATTCAGAGACAGCCTTTTTTATGGCTTGAGACAAGACTTTATTCATGTATCTTCCTTATTATAAACGTTAAACTTATGTAAAACAACTATATGTTGTGTGTTGAATAGGTTAATATACTATATAAACTACAATTCAAGAGAACATTTATAGAAAATTGGTTTTTTTATTCAACAAAAAACCAAAAAAAATGTAGATATATCCACATGTCTGAAACTATAAAAATAGACCCTTTCGGTTTTAGAGAATATGACGCACGATGGTTGTATCCCAAAAACATAAATAGAGGAGGAATCGCTGAGGTTGGAAAAGGCTTTGGTTCACAAGTAATTAAATCTAAAAAGAATCCAAGGGTTGCAGTTGGATATGATTATAGATCTTACAGTGAAGAAGTGAAAGATAGTTTTGTAAAGGGTTTAATTTCAACAGGATGCAATGTTGAAGATCTTGGTTTATGTCTTTCTCCAACTATATACTTTTCACAATTTGATCTAAATTGCGATGCTGTAGCAATGATTACAGCAAGTCATAATGAAAATGGCTGGACAGGTATAAAAATGGGTATCCAAAAAGGGTTGACACATTGTTATGAGGAAATGAGAGAATTAAAAGAAATAGTTCTAAATAAGAAATTTGAAATAGGTAATGGAACTTACAAAAAAATAGATAACTATAAATCAAGATATATTGAAAACTTATCCAAAAATAAAATTAAAAAACAACTAAAAGTAGTAGCAGCTTGTGGAAATGGAACTGCCGGAATTTTTGCACCAGATATATTAAGAAATATTGGATGTGAGGTAATTGAACTAGATTGCAACTTAGACTTTACTTTTCCTAAATATAATCCAAATCCTGAAGATCTTAAAATGCTTCATGAAATTGCAAAATGTGTAAAAGAAAACGATGCAGATGTTGGTTTTGGATTTGATGGAGATGGAGATCGTGTAGGAGTAATTGATGAACTAGGAAATGAAATATTCTCAGATAAAATCGGTCTTCTACTTGCAAGAGAAATATCGAGCAAGTATCCTAAAAATAAATTTATTGTAGATGTAAAATCTACTGGATTATATGAAAATGATAAGATTTTAAAAAAAAATAATTGTGAGACTATTTATTGGAAAACAGGACACTCATATATTAAAAGAAAGGTTAACGAGGATAATGCAATTGCTGGTTTTGAAAAAAGTGGTCATTTCTTTTTTAATCAACCTTTAGGATATGGTTATGATGACGGAATTAATTCAGCAATACAAGTTTGTAAATTACTTGATAATGAAAAACTCAAATTAAGTAAATTAATAGATTCTTTACCCAAAACTTATCAAAGCCCAACGATGGGTCCTTTTTGTAAAGATAATGAAAAATATGGAGTGATTGAAGAAATTACAAAAAAGATTATAAATTTTAAGGAAACTAATCAAAAAATTGACGATCAAAATATTATTAATATTTTAACTATAAATGGTATTAGATTTAGTCTCTCCGATGGTTCTTGGGGTTTAATTAGAGCATCATCAAATAAACCGTCGTTAGTGATTGTAACAGAAAGCCCAACATCAGATGAAAGAAAAAAAAAGATATTTTATTTTATAGATAGTCTTCTCCAAGATACCGGAAAAATTGGAGAATACGACCAAAAGATATAATTAAAAGATTCAATTAATAAGAGTTTATCCAAAAAGAGAGAATCATATATAAGAATGTTAAGGGAGTGGCAGAGGGAGACTGAAACCGCTCCCGATTTTATATATTTAAGTATCTATAAAAAAAAATTGACCCTACCACTAAAAGAAATATTCCAAAAAACTTTGTGATTTTGTCTTTTTCTATTCTGTGTACGGCATTAGCTCCTACTCTAGCCATGTAAGTTGTAATTGGTATAAATATTAGTAATGCTGGAATATTAATAAAACCAACACTTAAAGGCAAATTGACATTAAAGTATGACCCAGAAATTAAAAATCCAATAGCTCCGAATAAAGCTATAAAAAAACCAATAGCTGCAGCGCTACCAATAGCCTTGTTAATTGGATATCCAAAATACTTAAGTATTGGAACGTTCATTACAGCTCCTCCAATTCCCATTGGAGCTGATACAAACCCTGAAATAAATCCAAAAACTATTTTAGGCAGCAAATTAAAATTAGGCTTAGTATCCTGTGCTTTTTCTTTCAAAAATAATAAATAAACACTTAAAATGTAAACAACTACTGTAAAAAATAATATTAATCCCTTCGTTTTCAAAATTGATGCAAGTGATGTTCCAATAATAACACCAATAATTACAAAAAATGCATAAGACTTTATTATTTGAAGATCTACTGATCCGTGCTTATTGTGAGTATATACAGATACAAAAGAGGTAGGAATAATTATAGAAAAAGAAGTTCCTACAGCTAAATGCATTACGTAATTGGGATCAATATCTAAAGAACTAAATATAAAAAATAAGAAAGGAACTGTTATCAATCCTCCACCTATTCCAAATAATCCAGCAAAAAATCCAACTGGAAAAGCAGTAATGATCATTAAAATAATTAATAATGAATATTGATTTTCTAAGATCTGACTTATCAATTTAAATACTCGCTTCTTGTTGTTGCGGATATTTTACTTTATCTAGAATATGTTCAACTTTTTGTACATCTGCATCTCTAACACACAGATTCTCACTTAAATATCTTTTCCAAAAACTTGAACCAGATATACCATGAAATAAACCTAATGTGTGTCTCATAATATGATGAAGCTTTGTTCCTTTTTTAATTTCAACCTTAACATAATCAACTAATTGCTTTATGACTTCCTCTCTCGGAGGAATATTTTCATTTGAATATATTTCTTTTTCAATATCAGCTAAAAAGTATGGCGAGTGATAAATTGATCTTCCAATCATAACTCCACTAACTTTTTTTAGATGATTTTTAATTTGTTCTGTAGATGTAATTCCTCCATTTATAATTATTTCAAGCTTAGGAAAATCTTTTTTTAATTTATAAACAACATCGTATTTAAGTGGTGGAATATTAAGGTTTTGCTTTGGGGTAAATTTTCCTAACATCGCTTTTCTCGCATGTATGATAAAAGTTTTAACGCCAGTTTTCGATAATAAGTTTATGAAATTGTAAATATTTTCATAATCTTCAACATTATCATAACCAATTCTTGTTTTAACTGAAACTGGCAATTTAGTAGATGAAACCATTTCATTAAGACAATCAGCAACAAGATTTGGTTCTTTCATTAAACATGCTCCAAATTTATTTTTTTGTACTTTTTTGCTCGGGCAACCTAAATTTAGATTAATTTCGTCATAACCAAAACTTTCTCCAACTTTAGTTGCATTTGATAAAAGTTTAGGTGATGATCCGCCTAATTGAAGAGCAACTGGTTTTTCTTTAATATTAAACTCTAATAGTTTTTTTTTATCACCCCTATCGATTGCCTCAGAAACAATCATTTCGGTATATAGAAGGACGTTTTTACTAATTAATCTTAGAAAATATCTCTCATGACGATCTGTGCAATCCATCATGGGTGCTACTGAAACTAATCTATTCATAAAAATTAGAAAATTAATATATTATTTAATTAACTATTTGAAGTTTCTGATTCATCAGCGACTGCTTCATTATTTTCATCTTCTGTCATTTGATCTAATGAAACATCTTCATTTTGTGACTCTGTATCTTCTACTTTAACCTCAGGTGAATTAGTTAATTCTACAAGATCTTCTTTTGAAACTTGAATTTTTTCTGGAATTTTTCTGGCCCTTTTTGAGGGTAAAATAGGTACCCCACTCTTTGAAATTTCACCCTTATAAAGGTTTTCAAAATCATCTCCAACAACTTCATCTTCTTCAGTACTTTCATCAATTTGTTCGACATGTTTTCTTAATTTATAAACTGCACTATCAACTAATTCCGAAACTTTTACTTTTTCATCAGCTATTTCTCTTAATGAAATTACAGTGTTTTTATCATTGTCTCTTGGTAATGTTGGTTCAATTCCAGAGTTAAGTTGTGTTACTCTCTCTTTTGCTACTAATACTAGTTGATAAGGACTATCTACTTTATCAATACAATCTTCTACCGTTACTCTTGCCATGCGAGGTATTTATACTCCGAACAAAACAAAATCAAGTTTTTTTATATTTTTATAGGATTGAGCTTATTTCTTATTAAAAAAAGCAAAATTAAGGAAATTGATATATAAATCGATGAAATTAGAGCAATCTGCTCAATTGAAAAACCCCTGTCAATCAATACTCCAAACAATGCTGTGCCAAAAGCTGTTGCAAAAACCATTAAAGCAGTAGTTAATGCTTTTATTGAACCAATATATTTTACTCCATAAATTTCAGCCCATGTAGAAGATCCTAGAACGTTTGCAAATCCGTTAGAAATTCCAATTAAACCTAGAAAAATAAATGCAGTTATGGGATGATTAAAAAATATTATCACTATTACGGCAAGTAACAGAGGAATATTCATAAAGATTAATAATTTTCTACTGGTGAACCTGTCTATTAAAAAACCTGATAAAAATAAAGTTATTACAGATAGTATTGAATAAACCATGAAAGATTGAGCGATAATAAATGGTCCCCAGTTTTTAGATTCTAAAATAAAAGATTGATAAACAAAAGTGCCTGTGGCAATCCATGGCATCGCAAGCATATTTGCGCATACAACATAAAATCTAAAATCTTTAATAACTTCAATTCGCTTCCAGTCTTTAATTTTATCTTCTGAGAAATTTTCATCCTCTTGCGTTTCTCTGGATTCAAAATTCAAATTTTTAACAAGAAAGTAAGAGGCAATAGGTAAAAAAATTATTACAATCAAAGAAATTGTAATCCATATATATTTCCAATTATAAATTGCTAAAAGATATACAATCAATACTGGAAGAATAAACTCAGCTGTTGAAAGACCAAACCACCCAGTACTTAATGCTTTTCCTCTAGATTTTGTAAAATATCTTGAAATAGTTGTTGTTGCAGTGTGAGACATCATGCCTTGTCCCGCAAATCTCATTAAAAAAATTGCAATAAATAACAAAGATATAGATGATATTTTTGAAAAGAAAAAAGATGAAAAAGATAGTAATAAAATTACAAATAAAGCAAATTTTGAAATATTAATGTCATCTATTTTTTTTCCAACCCAAATTAAAAGAAAACTACTTAATAAGGTTGCTGATGCATATATCGAGCCAAACTGACCATGAGAAATAGAGAGTTCGTTTCTTATACTTGAGTTAAAAAGCCCTAAAAAAAAACTCTGTCCAAAGCTAGAAAAAAATGTAAATATAAATCCAAATATAATTACTTTTAAACTTAAATTTTTAAACATAAAAAATTATGACTTGTAATGTTGCTTTCATCGGTCTTGGTGTAATGGGTTATCCAATGGCTGGTTATATATCAAAAGGTGGGCATAATGTAACTGTTTTTAACAGAACTAAATCAAAATCAGAAAAATGGACAAGTGAATACAAAGGTAAAATGGCGGAAACACCTGCTGAGGCAGCAAAAGATGCTGAATATATATTTACATGTGTCGGAAATGATAACGATTTAAGAGAAGTTACTTTTGGTAACAATGGTGCATTTAAAACAATTAAGAAAGGGGCAATCTACATTGATAACACTACGGCTTCTGCAACAATTGCAAGAGAGATTTATGACTACGCCAAAAAAAATGGATTTGGTTCCCTTGATGCTCCTGTATCAGGTGGTCAAGCTGGTGCAGAAAATGGTGCGTTAACTGTTATGATTGGTGGAGATCAAGCAGACTTCGATAAGGCAAAAGATAAAATAGATTGCTATAGCAAAAAAATGAAACTTCTTGGAAAAGCAGGGAGTGGTCAGCTTGCAAAGATGGTAAATCAAATATGTATTGCTGGGTTAGTTCAAGGTTTATCAGAGGGAATTAATTTTGGTATGAAGGCTGGATTGAACATGGAAGATGTAATTGAAGTTATATCAAAAGGTGCTGCTCAGTCCTGGCAGATGGAAAATAGATACAAGACAATGATTGATGATAAATTTGATTTTGGTTTTGCAGTTGATTGGATGAGAAAAGATTTAAAAATTGCCATGGATGAAGCTAAAAATAATGGTTCTTTATTACCTATCACTGAACTTGTAGATAAATATTATGGAGAAGTTCAAGAAATGGGTGGCAATCGTTGGGATACATCAAGTTTAATCAGAAGATTTAGAAAGTAAAATTGTATGCAACCAGCATACTACGAAAATTTAGAAGAAATTCAAAACAAGTATTGGTCTATGTTAGATGATGCTGTTACCAATAGAGCCTCTCCTTTTAGGATTCCAGTTTTTATGTGTGCTCATCAAGATGAAATTGATGGAAGAATAGTTGTACTAAGAAAGTCTGATAGAGAAAATAATCTATTACAATTTCATACTGATCTTAGATCTCCAAAAGTAGATATATTAAAGAAAAACAATAAAGCTTCACTCCTTTTTTATGACAAAGAGGAAAAAATTCAATTGAGGGTTAAAGTTGATTGTGAAATAAATAATCAAAACTCCACAACTGAAGAATCTTGGAAAAAAACTCAACATATAAGTAGAAGATGTTATTTAACAGATAGTCCTCCAGGAACTACATCGGAAAATCCTACATCTGGTATGATATCTAAATTAGAAGATTTTGACTATACGATGGAACAAAGTGAAGAAGGTTATAAAAACTTTACCGTAATTAAATGTAAAATTAAATCTATTGAATGGCTTTATCTTGCAGCTAAAGGACATCGAAGAGCTAAGTTTGATTTTGAAACTAATAAAAATATATGGCTAGTTCCTTAAAAGATTGACTCTGAATATTTTTTCCAATTGTCTTGATAATGTTTGGTATTTTCCCAAACTGCTTTTTTTTCTTCTTCTGTAACCTCTCTTACAATCTTGCCTGGTGAGCCTATTACTAACGAGTTATCTGGTATCTGTTTATTTTCAGTTATGAGAGCTTTTGTGCCAATGATACAATTTTTTCCAATTTTTGCATTGTTGAGAATCACTGCACCGATTCCAATTAAACTATTATCCCCAATCGTACATCCATGAAGCATAACCATATGACCAACTGTAACATTTTTTCCGACTTTTAATGGACATCCTGGATCTGTGTGTAAAACACTGCCATCTTGAACGTTTGACCCCTCGCCTATATGAATATTTTCAATATCCCCTCTTAATGTCGCATTAAACCAAATACTAGAATTTTTGTCTAATGTGACATCTCCTATTACTACTGCATTTGGGGCTACCCAATTTTCGCCAGAGTTTTTTGGTTTTTTATCTTTTAAATCATAAAACATAATTTATATAATAATACATTATGGCTATAGAAACTCCAATATGTGATTTTGGTAAGAAGGCACCTGACTTTAAACTTAAATCAACTGATAACAAAATTTTATCTCTTAATGATATAAAAGGTGAAAATGGAACCCTGATAATGTTTATTTGTAATCATTGCCCTTATGTTAAGGCGATTACAAAAGAAATTGTAGAAGATTGTACTGAATTACATAAATTTGGCATTAATTCTGTTGCGATATGTGCAAATGATGCAGAGAATTATCCTGAGGATTCTTTTGAAAATATGATTGAATTTGCAAAGAAAAATAAATTTAATTTTCCTTATCTTAGCGATGAAACTCAAGAGATTGCTAAGACTTATGGTGCAGTATGTACACCTGATTTCTTTGGTTATAACAAAAACCTTGAACTTCAATACAGAGGAAGATTAAGAGAGCTTAAAAATTTAGTTCCTGTTAAAGAAGGGCGTAGTGATTTATTAATAGCAATGAAGCAAATTGCAGAAACTGGTAATGGGCCAGAAAATCAAGTGCCGAGTGCTGGTTGTAGTATTAAGTGGAAATAATTAAATGCATTTAGTTGTTACTAGAAGTTATCCTCCAGAAATTGGCGGTATGCAAAATTTAATGTGGGGTCTTACAAATTCTTTATCTAAGCATGATTTGATAAAAGTTTTTGCCGACGATCATGATAATGCAAAACAGTTTGATGAAAAAGTTTCTTTTACTATAGAAAGAATTGGTGGACCGAAATTAATTAAAAAATACAGAAAGTCTTTTTTAGTAAATAATTATCTTGAAAATAATAATAAAATTAAAACGGTAATTGCTGATCATTGGAAAAGTTTAGAAAAAATAAAAACAAATGTAAAAAAAATATGTTTAATCCATTCAAAAGAAATAAATCATAATAGGGGATCGTTCTTAAATAAAAGGGTTTTGAAAGTACTTAATAATGTTGATAAAATTGTAGCAAATTCTAACTTTACAAAAGAACTTGCTATTTCTTTAGGTGTAATAGCTGAAAAAATAATTGTCATAAACCCAGGAATTGATCCTGTAGAAAAAATAGATGACAAAAATCTAAAAGAAGCTGAAAAAATACTTAAAGGAAAAAATCCAAGATTAATTACTGTATCAAGATACGATAAAAGAAAAAGCCATGATAAGATAATTATGGCATTAAGAAATTTAAAACAGATTTATCCGAATATTATTTATACTTCTATTGGTTATGGTGAAGAAGAAGAGAATATTAAAAAATTAACTAAAGAACTTGATTTAAATGATCAAGTTTTGTTCTTAAAAAATATAAGTACTGGACTAAAAAACGCATTAATTGCAAAGTCTCATGTATTTGTAATGCCCTCTATAACTTATAAAAAATCTGTTGAAGGTTTTGGAATTGCTTACGTTGAAGCTGCACAATTTGGCATACCTTCAATTGGAGGGAAAGATGGCGGAGCATCTGATGCAATTAAACATAATGAAACTGGATTGATTTGTGATGGTAACAACTTAGATGATATTTATTCTAGTATAGATTTAATTTTGAAAAATAATTCTTACAAAGAATTTGGACAAAAAGCTAAGCAGTTCTCTAATAATTTTCACTGGGATAAAATTATAAAAGAATATTTAAAATTATTATGATAGTATAAGAATCATGATTGAAAAATTTAATGGAATATTTCTTTTAATTGTTTTTATCTTACACTTTATTGGTCACGGTGTTTACGGCTTTAGATGTGTGTTTGGAACAAAATCATTTCTGGATCAATATGCAATGCATGATTCAGGGGCTATCATGACAAGATTTTTTGGATCTATCTTCTTGGCATCATTCTTAATGGCAATGTATATAATGTTTGTAAGATCAGGCGGAGTTAATGGAACATGGGGATTTTTTAATTTAATATTTTTACAAAATCTTTCAGCATTTGTTGTTGGAGTTTATACAATTAAAATCAATAAATTAGGACATACAGAAAAAACATCAATTGAGGGAATTATTGCACCTGGAATTTTAACTTTATTAAGCGCGATACTTTGCTACGGATTGGCAGATAAAATTTATATATAAAATAACTGTTCTAACTAGCGTAATTTTAAGTTCTATTGGATAGAATTACATAATTATTCATTTTTTTTAAAAAAAATATATCGTAAGATAATGAATGGAAAAAAAAAATGAGGGTGTCGAAGCTGTAGATAAGGCTCTACAAATTCTTAATGCTTTCAGCGAAAAAAGAGAAGAGTTAACTTTAACGGAAATTTCAAAACAAATTAATCAATATAAAAGCACAACTTCAAGATTGTGCGCCTCATTATTGAAGTTTGGATATATTGAAAGACTGCCAAGTAAAAAATATAAACTTGGTAATGCAATAAACAGATTAATTAATGTTTACGATGAAACATTTCATATTAATGATCTTATACAAAAACAATTAAACTTTATTAAAGATAAAACAAATGAAACTGCAAGTTTTTGGATTAAAAGTGATAACGCACGCGTTTGTATTTTAAAAAGTGAACCAGAGAAAGATATGAGACATAATCTTATCTTGGGTCAACCAAGGTCATTAGAAAAAGGATCTAGTGGACATATTATATCCACATATCATGATTTAAAAACACAAAATAAAAATAAAGTACTTAAGGATGAGTTTTCAATTTCACATGGGGAAATTGATCCTGAGAAAGCTTCAGTAACTGTTCCATTATTGACAAAACAAAAAACTTTATTAGGAGCAATATCTGTTTCAGGACACGTTTCAAATTTTAACAAAACAAATACACTTAATTTTTTATCAATCCTTAAAAATTCAAGATTTAAATTAGAAAAACAAGTTTAATTTATAGTTTCTGTAAATTTTTCAAATACTTTTTCAGGCGTTAGTTTATTTAAATCTGCTACTTGAATTGCCTTAAAATTTTCTCTTTCGATACTTACTTTATAAGCTGTTGTATGTGAACCAAATAGAGTTATTCCTTTTACACCTAAATGAGCAGCCATATGGGCGGGACCTGTATCGTTAGCAACAACATATGAGCTTTGTTTTATTAATGATGCAAGCTCAGAAATATTTAATGCTTTATTATTATTTAAAACAGCTATTGCGTTTAAATCTTTTGTCATAGATATTTCTAAGGGACCAGGTGCTACTATAATTTTATACTCATCATTATATTTATTTTTTACTAATTCTATAAATTTATTATAATGAGGCCATTTTTTTATTGTTAAATGAGGTGAGCAAAAAGGAAACAAAACTATATATTTATTTAAATCATATTCACTTTTAATTTTATCTATGTTACTACAGGCCCAATTAAAATCCGGGTTCATTGTTTTATTCGTTTTCACTCCAGAAACTTCTAACTGATGTTTGAATCTATCTAAAACAGGAAGTTTATCAAACTCTTGTTTTAACTTGTCTTTAGGTAAAGTAGTATCAGAAGAGGACCAAATGAGATGATTTGCATTAGGAAACAAAATTCTTTTATAAAAACTTGTTCTAGATGAATTTTGTAAATCAAAAACTTTTATAAATTTGTAATTTTTTATGACACGCATAAGAGTAAATAGGTAAATTAGATTAAATCTAGACAGTCTTTTATCCAATATAACTGCCTTTAAATGAGGATTATTTTTGAATAATTCAAAATAAGGTTTGGTTGTTAATAAATATATATCATCTTCTTTATGAAATTCAGAAATATCTTGAATAGCACCACTTGCTTGAGCTATATCTCCTAAGGACCCATGTTTGATTATTAAAATATTAGACATATTTTAAACAATTTAACATACTATACAATTATTTATATGAATAAAATTTTAGTTGAAGTATCTGTAGGAGAGTTACTTGATAAACTTTCAATATTAGAAATAAAACAGGAAAAAATTGAAGACAAAGAAAAACTTAAATTTATAAAGGACGAGTATAATGTTTTAAAAGACCAGCTTTTAAAAAATGTTATATCTGACGACAAATTAAATAGATTATTCACATCATTAAAAGAAATAAACTCAAAACTTTGGATAATAGAAGATGATAAAAGAATGTGTGAAAAAAATTCTGAATTTGGCGAAAAATTTATAAAATTATCAAGAGATGTTCATTTTTTAAATGATGATCGAGCAAAAATTAAACTTGAAATAAATCATCACACAGGCTCTAAGATAAGGGAAATAAAAGAGTATACGAAATACTAATTTAGACTTGGAATAATTTTTCTTAATTTAAAAGATAAGTCAGGCTCGATATCAGAATAAATTATACCAACCCCTTTTTTCTTTATTTTTAAAATTTTCCCATCTGGGGAAATTATTACAGTGTGTCCGAATGTTTCTCTTTGTTTAGTATTTTTTCCGAATTGGTTGGGTGCAAAAATATAACAAAAGTTTTCTATAGCTCTTGCTTTTAATAATGCTAACCAGTGTTTTTGACCTGTAATTTTTGTAAATGCAGAAGGTACACTTATAAAGTTTAAATTTTTTTTTGACAAATTTCTGTAAATTTCAGGAAATCGTAAGTCATAACAGATTGTAAGCCCAAGCTTTCCCCAAGGTAATTTTACTGTTACTAGTCTTTTACCTGGCTTGTAAGTTTTACTCTCTTTATGCTGCTCTCTATTAGGTAATTTTACATCGAACATTTTAATTTTGTCATAATAGGCTACAATTTTTCCTTTTGGATTGATCATTACTGATCTATTTCTATATTTTTTTTTATCCTTGATTGCTATTGAACCTATTAAAATCCATTTTTTATTTTTTTTTGAGATTTCTTTTACTTTTCTTACCAGAGGATCATCTGTCATTTTAAATGAATTTTTATATAGAATTTTTTTATTACTTGTTATTAATGTTGAAGTTTCGGGAGTAATTATTAGATCAGGTTTATTTTTTAAGGATTTTAGAATTAAAGAAATAATATGATTATAATTTTTGTTATAATCTTCACCACACGATGATTGAATGCAAGCTACTCTCATTAATAACTATATTTTTTCTCTAAAAATTTTATAAAATTATGAATTGCAAACGTCATAAATAAATAAATACTACCAGCTACTATAAATACTTCTATTGGTTTAAAAGTAGTAGAAATAATATATTTAGCTACACCAGTCAAATCCATTAATGTAACTGTGCTAGCTAAAGAAGTTCCCTTCAACATCAATATAATTTCATTACCATATGCTGGTAGTGACTGCCTAATAGCAATTGGTATTTGAATTTTATAAAATATAATTTTACTTGATATTCCTAGACTTTTTCCAGCCTCAATGTAACCTTTTTTTATTGTTTGAAATGCTGATCTTAGAATTTCAGAGGTATAAGCTCCTGTATTTAAAGCAAAAGCTATTATCGCACACCAATAGGGTTCTTTCAAAATTACCCACAAAATACTATTTCTTATAAATTCTATTTGTCCAAAACCAAAGTAAATTATGAAAATTTGAACAAGTAATGGCGTTCCTCTGAATAAGTAGGAGTAACCATATGCAAATCTATTTAATATAAGATTATTGCTCATTCTCATTACTGCAAAAAGTAAACCAATAAATAATCCAAAGAATAATGATAAAGATAATAATTTAAGGGTTACGACAGTTGCATTAAGTAACCTGGGAAAGCTGTTAATCATTAATTCTAAATCCATTAAAAACCCCTGCTATATTTAATTTCTAATCTGTTTATTAATTTCATGCTGAGGAAAGTAAGCAACAAGTATAAAACTGCAGCAAAAGAATAAAAAAACAGTGGATCTCTTGTTGACCCAGCCGCAATATAAGATTGTCGCATAATTTCAACTAGTCCTGTTACAGAAATTAATGATGTATCTTTTAATGTTATTTGCCATACATTGCTCAAGTTTGGTATTGCTAGTCTCAACATTTGAGGCAAAATAATTTTATAAAATTGAATATGTTTTTTAATACCCAAAACTTTAGAGGCCTCGAACTGTCCTTTATCTATGGATTGAATTGCACCTCTAAACACTTCTGTTGAATAAGCACCTGAAATAATTCCAATCGCAAATGATCCTGTAATAAATGCATTTATTTCTATGTACTCGTAATAACCAAACATAGAAGCAACAAACATAATTGCTCCACTGCCACCAAAAAAAAATAAATAAATTACTAAAAGCTCAGGAACTC
The DNA here is from genome assembly GCA_902553695.1 of uncultured Pelagibacteraceae bacterium. GTDB lineage: Bacteria > Pseudomonadota > Alphaproteobacteria > Pelagibacterales > Pelagibacteraceae > Pelagibacter. Next base: position 17,899 of record CACDLR010000014.1, read on the forward strand.
CTCTGATTACAGTGGTATAAAAGTTTCCTATTAAATTTAATAATTTAAATTTTGATAATTTTAAAGGTGTGAATATTAAAGCAAATAAAAAACCAATTAACATGGCTGTTATTGAAACAGCTATAGTCATCAGGGTAGCGTAAAATAACTCATCTCCCCAACCAGTTTTTCCAAATGCTAGAAGTTCCATAAAGATTGGCGACTATATAATATAGTCGCCAAATCTAAAATTAATTACATAGATGCGTCAAAACCGAACCACTTTGTAGCAATTCTGCTTATGTCACCATTTTTTCTTGCTTTATTTATAGCCATATTGAAATCTTTTAAAAGTTGCGCATCTCTTTCTCCAATTGCGCCACTTCCACCTTTTCTAATTCCAACACCTACTCCATTTCCAAAAGCTCCACCTGAAAATGTTGGCCCAACTAAAACAACAGGTTTTCCAGATTTTTCTGCATAATCAGTAAATGCAACTGCTGCAGCTAAAGCTACATCGCATCTTCCAGAAGCTAAATCTAAATTTACTTCATCCTGAGTTTTATAAGTTCTAACATTTACACTTCCTACGTCACCAGAGTCTAAAAAGTTTTGGTGAATAGTCGCTGTTTGAACACAAACTGTTTTACCAGCTAAAGCACCTTCAATTGTTTTAAGTGCTTTTTTGACAGCACCTCCACCTATTGAAAGATTTATTCCTGATGGAGTATCGATGCCTTCAAGGTCTGAACCTTTCATCACAGCTAGTTGAGCGACTTCATCTGCATAACCTTGTGAAAAATTAATTGTTTTTAATCTTTCATCAGTAATTGACATTCCAGCCATTATCGCATCAAATTTTCTCATAAGCAAAGCTGGTATCATTCCATCCCAATCTTGTTCAACAATCTCACATTGTTTCCCAATGTATCTGCAAAGTGTCCAGGCTAGTTCAACCTCAAAGCCAATTAACTTTCCAGAAGCATCTTTTGAATTCCATGGAGGATAAGCCCCTTCAGTTCCAATTTTTATTGTATCAGAGTATACGTTTGTCATGATAAACAATGAAGCTAGAACTGAAATTATAGTTTTTTTGAATATATTCATTATTTTCTCCTTTAATAAAAAAATAAGTATTTCATAAAATTAAGAAATTAAAAAGAATAAATTAGTGATTTACAGATGTATAAAAATTCCAAGAACTATCAAAACTTGGAATATAAACTCTATCAAGGGTAGCATTTCCAAAGTTTTTATTAAAGACATCTTTCCAATTTTCGACCTGTTTTGGTCTTTTGTCTTGACTGCCAACTTGAGCAGTAACTACTCCATTTGGTTTAAGAATTCTTATAATTTGATCCATATTTTTTGCTGCAAGATCTATGCAGAATTGATCGTCATTTAAATCAATATATATTTTATCATAAGTATCTGTCTCTACCTTTTTAATACTTTCAAATGCATCTCCCCAAACACATTTAACTGAATTCTTTTCTGTAGCTTTTTGACCAATTGTCCCAAGATGTTTATCACAAACTTCCACTACCTCAGGATCTAACTCGTACCAATCTATAAATCCAAAATTTTTTGATATGCATTCACGAGCTACACCGCCATCGCCTCCACCAATAATCGCCGCTCTATCTTTTGTTGGATTTAATTTCAATGCAGAATTTACAAATGTCGAGCTATATAAGTGCTCGTCGCATGAAGCTACTTGTAAATCTTTATCTATAAATAGGGATTTACCAAATTCCTCCAAATCTAAAATCTCAACATGTTGACCAACTTTAGATACAAAATCCTCTAACACATCTTTAACAACATAAGATTTTTGCATTCCTGGTGTGCTAGAAGTGTCGAAATAGTTTTCTATTGTATGACGGTCAAAAGATTTTTTAACTATTCTTTTACATTTAATTTCACTCTTAATTACATCTAAAGCTACATCTGGAGATATTTTTCCACATGTAAAAAAATCAAAACTAATTATTCCATGTTCAGGAAAAGTGTGAAAACTAATATGACTTTCAGCAAGCAGGGCAACTAAAGTAAAACCTTGGGGCTCAAATTTATACTTAGATATATTTAGTACTGTAACTTTTGCTTTTTCTGCAATTTTATGGACTAATCCTTCAAAAAAGATTGGCTCGTATTCTCCAGTAGTACCTATGATATCAAGAGTGATATGCTCTCCAACTTTAACCATAAAAAATTATCCCCTCTTATAACCTTTTACTTTTTCCAAAATTTTTTGCATTTCTGCAAACGTCAGATTCTTTGGCTCTCCTAGCTTTATCGCAAGAAAGTATTGGTGGCAAATGTTTTCTACTTCTTGTGCAAGTTCAAATGCTTTGCTTAAACTTTCAGCAAATGCAATCTGTCCGTGATTTGCCATTAAGCAAGCTTTTCTTTTTTCTAATGCTTTTAAAATGTTTTGAGATAACTCTTTAGTTCCAAAAGTTGCATAATCTGCACATTTTATGTCATCCCCTCCCATCAAAGCAATCATGTAATGAAAAGGTGGAATAGATTTTCTATGAGTTGAAATTGCAGTAGCATGAGCAGAATGTGTATGAACAATAGCTTTTGCTTCAGGTTTTTTTCTGTAAATATCTTGATGGAATCTCCACTCCGATGATGGATTTAGCCCTGAATTTGCAATCTTTAGATAATCATACTCTGTCTTCAAAGACATAAAAACAATATCGGTTAACTTAAGTTTTTCATATTTAATACCTGATGGAGTTATGTAAAAACCTTCATCATCATCTATTTTAGCTCTTACAGATAAATTTCCAGATCTAAGTGGAGAAAGATTTGTAGAATTTAACTTAAGGGAATAATCTATGACTTGTTGTTTTAAATCTTCATTCATATTACTTATTAAATAGTTTCTTTAAGCCAGAGGAGGATGCTTCACACACACCTTTTTCTGTAATTAAAGCTGTAACATATTTGGCTGGCGTTACATCAAAAGCTAGGTTCATCGCTTTACTTTTTTGTGGATAAACTTGAATTTTTTTTAAGTTACCATTCTCATCTAAACCTTCAACATGTGATAATTCTTCAGAATTTCTTTCTTCAATTGGTATTTCTTTATAATCTTTTATATTCCAGTCAATTGTAGAGCTTGGTAAAGCAACATAAAAAGGAACTCTATTATCATGTGCGGCAAGTGCTTTTAGATAAGTTCCAATTTTATTACAAACATCGCCGCTAGATAATGTTCTATCTGTTCCAACAATACACATATCTACCTCACCTCTTTGCATTAAAAGGCCTCCTGTATTATCTGCAATAATAGTATTTTTAATTCCTTCTTCATTTAATTCATAAGAAGTTAAATTGGCCCCTTGATTTCTTGGTCTTGTTTCATCTGCCCACACATGAATTGGAATTCCTTTTTTATGTGCATGATAAATTGGTGAAGTAGCGGTTCCCCAATTTATAGTTGCAAGCCATCCTGCATTACAATGCGTTAAAATATTAACTGTATCTTTTTTTTTATTATAAATTTCTTCAATTATTTTTAATCCATTTATCCCAATATTTTCACAAAATTTTATATCTTCTTCGCAAATTTCGTTTGCTTCGTTTATTGCAATGTCCAGTATTTTATCACTATTAACTCCAGACAATTTTTTCATCATTCTATCAACAGCCCATTTAAGATTAATTGCTGTAGGTCTTGAATTAATTAAATCCTGTGATGACTTTTTTATAAATGTATGTTCACTATTTTCTAATATAGCTAATACAATACCATAGGCAGCTGTTGCTCCTATTAATGGAGCACCTCTTACTTCCATTGTTGTAATTGCATTAACTGCATCTTTAATATTTTTTAAATTCTTAATTATAAACTTATGAGGAAGCTTGGTTTGATCAATTATTTTAACTATATTATTCTCAAACCAAATAGTGCGATATTCTTTTCCCCCTATTTTCATTTATTCAAAACTCTGCCAGCAATATTTTTAAGTTTATCTTTTGTTTTTTGAGTTCTTTTTTCAGGTGCAGTTATAATTGCGACATCTAAACAGTTATTTGATGGATCCTTTGGGTCAATATGATTTTCAAAGTTTTCTATTAAATTTTTGATCATATTTTTAGCTTTAGCTGCATTTCCTAAGAGAACTTTTATTACTTGTTGCACATCAACATTTTCATGATCTGGGTGCCAACAATCATAATCTGTTACCATAGATACAGATGCATATCTTATTTCTGCTTCCCTAGCTAATTTAGCTTCTGGCATGTTGGTCATTCCAATTACATCTGCTTTCCATGATCTATATAAATTTGACTCTGCTAAAGTAGAAAATTGAGGACCCTCCATAACTACATAGGTTCCACCTCTTTGATAATCTATTTGTTCTTTTTTTATAGCAACCTCACAAGCGTTCATCAGTCCTGCTGATGTAGGGTGTGCCATTGAAACATGCGCAACTATTTCATCATCAAAAAAAGTTTTATTTCTTGCAAAAGTTCTATCAATAAATTGGTCAACTATTACAAATTTTCCAGGATTTAATTCCTCCTTTAAAGATCCTACTGCAGATATAGACACGATATCTGTAACGCCTACTTGCTTAAGAGCATCTATATTTGCTCTAAAATTAATTTTAGATGGAGAAATAAAATGACCCTTTCCATGCCTTGGAAGAAAATATACTTCCTTATTTTTATAATTTGTTTTTAAAATTTTATCAGATGGTTTACCCCATGAAGTAGAAATTTCTAAAAATTCTCTTTTTTTAAAATCCTCCACATCATACAAACCGCTGCCACCAATTATTGCTAATTTATTTTTTGTCATATATATAATTTAATATATAACCTAATTAGTTATGAATTTAAAAGATTATATAAGATCTATACCCGACTATCCTAAAAAAGGAATTTTATTTAGAGATATAACTACTTTGATTAAAAATGAGAAAGCTTTTTCTGAAACAATAAATCAAATTGTTAAAATATTAAAAAATCATAATTTTGATAAGGTAGCAGCGATTGAATCAAGAGGCTTTGTTTTTGCTTCTGCTATTTCATATCTTATGAATAAACCTTTTATTTTATTAAGAAAAAAGAATAAATTACCTGCAGAAAGATACTCTGTAGATTTCGAGTTAGAGTATGGAACTGCTACTATTGAAATGCATAAAGATTCAATTTCATTAGGAGATAAGGTGGTTATTATAGACGATTTAATTGCAACTGGCGGGACGGCGGAGGCTGGAGCTAAAATTATAGAAATGGCTAAAGGATCAGTAATTTTATTTATATTTGTAATTAATTTATTTGACCTCGGAGGGTGTGATAAACTTAAAAAAAGTGGCTATAAAGTTGAAAATTTAATTGAATTTCCTGGTCATTAAATAAAAAGCAATTTAACCATAATTATAACATTTTCTTCTATACTACTCATATCGATTAAGATATTTAAAAAAAATGAGCAAAGTTATTGTAACCGGAGGACTAGGTTTTATTGGTAGTAATTTAATAAAACTCCTTCTAAAAAAAAAATATAGCGTAATTAATATAGATAAAATAAGTTATTCATCTAATTTTTATAACACAATAGAATTCAGTAAAAACAAAAATTATAAATTTTTAAAATGTAATTTAGAAGACAAAAAAAAACTGAAAAAAATTTTTTTCAAGTATAAACCCCAAGGAATATTTAATCTTGCAGCAGAAACGCATGTTGATAGATCAATTGATGATCCGTCCCCATTTATTAAAAGTAATATAATAGGGCTTTTCAATTTATTGGAGGTTTTCAGAAAGTTTTATAAAAATAATAAAAATACAAAATTAATACATATTTCTACCGATGAAGTTTATGGTGACGTTCTTAAAGGTAGATCTAAAGAGACAGATCCATATAAACCAAGTTCACCGTATGCTGCTAGCAAAGCTTCATCTGACCACTTGGTGTTTTCATATATAAGAACTTATAAAATACCAGCAATAATCACGAATTGCTCTAACAATTACGGACCAAGACAACATCCTGAAAAACTAATACCTAAAATGATATTTAATATTATAAATAATAAACCTCTTCCGGTTTATGGAAAAGGCTTGAATTCAAGAGAATGGATTTATGTCGATGACCATTGTGAGGCATTAGAGAAAATATATAAAAAAGCAAAAGTTGGAAATTTTTACAACATTGGTTCAAATATAAATATAAACAATATTAAACTAATTAAAATATTATTAAACATCATAAGAAAAAAATACAAAATTG
>CACDLR010000015.1 GCA_902553695.1 uncultured Pelagibacteraceae bacterium
CCTGCAACTATTTCAGAGGCAGAAGCAGATCCATAGTTAATTAGAACTAATAAAGTGTCTCCATCAATTAAATCACCTTTTTTTGCAAACCATTTTCGATTATCTGATTTTTTTTTACTTTTTGTAGAAACTATTTCACCATTATCTAAAAAAAAATCTGTAATTCTAATTGCTTGATTTAATAATCCTCCAGGGTTGTTTCGTAAATCTAAAATATATTTATCTATATTTTTATTTTTTTTGAAATCTTTGACAATATCTTCAAGTTGATCTGAGCTGTTATCATTAAAAGATGTTAATCTTACATATCCTATGCTGTCTTCTAATACTTTTGATTTAACCGATTTGATTTCAATAATATCGCGAACAATATTAAAAGTTAAAGCTTTTCTTGTATCAATTCTTCTTACTGTAATTTCAATTTCACTACCAACTGGACCTCTCATTAAATCAACAGCTTCAGATAAAGTTTTTCCTTGAACTTGTATACCATCGATTTTAACAATGTAGTCTCCAGCTTTAACACCAACTGCCTCTGCAGGAGAACCGTCTATTGGAGAAATTACTTTTACAACCCCTGCTTCCATACCTACCTCAATACCTAATCCACCAAACTCACCTTTAGTTTCTGTTTGCATTTCCTGAAGCATTTCAGGAGACATGTATGAGGAATACGGATCCAATGATTGCAACACACCATTAATTGCAGCATCCATAGCGTCGCTTTGATTTACGTCTTCCACATATTCATTATTTATTTTTTCAAGGACTTCGCTGAACAAGTCAATTTTTTTGTAAATATCAGTTTCATTTGCTGATAAAACTTTTAAGTTAGATAAAAATAATATTAAAAAAAAAATTGTGTATGATATTTTTTTCATATCATCACTCTTTCTTTGGGGATCAATTCAGACCACATTTTTTCTAATTCATAAAATTTTCTTTTTTCTGGATTAAAAATATGAACGACCAAGTCTATACCATCAACTAATTTCCAATCCGTAGAATCTTTGCCTTCTATTTTACAATTTATAATTCCATTACTCTTTAATTCTTCACAAACTTGCTCTGATAAAGCTTGTATGTGTCTAGATGATGTTCCGCTAGCAATTATCATGTAGTCCGCAATTGAAGATTTACCTTCTAGATCTATAGAAACAATGTCGAGAGCTTTGCTGGAGTCTAATTTTTTGATTATTTTATTTTTTAAATCTAAAGATTTATCCATTAATTATAAATACAGTATCAAATTTTTCTTAATTGAGAAGATGAAATATTTACTTTTTTAAATTTAATAAATTTAAGTTTTTCTTTATCTATTTGTTTAAAAGCCAATGATTTCAAAGCTTTAGATTTGTAAGGATATCTATCAAATACAAGTATAGTGCACTTTTTGGAAATATCTCTCCATTTTTTCCATTTATGAAATGTTATTAAATTATCAGCACCTAATATTAAATATAATTCTGTATTTATGAGTTTCTTTTTCAAATAATTTACAAGATCATATGTTTTATTCGATTTAGTTAATTTTTCAAAATAATTAACATTAATAAATTTATATTTTTTTGTATATTTTTTAGAGGCTCTAATTCTTTGCTGAAGTTTCGTATTACTTATTTTTTTAAATGGATTTTTCTTTGTTATTGCCCAAATAATTTTTGATAGTTTAAATTTTATTTTTGCTTCTTTTGATATTTTTAAATGACCTAAATGACAAGGATCAAAAGTTCCACCCAGAATCCCAATTTTGTTTATTTTTTTAATCAATTTATTTTCTTATTTGACCTTTACCATAGACTTCATATTTGTAACTTACAAGCTGTCCCAAGCCAACAGGCCCCCTTGGTGGCAAATTATTTGTTGATATACCAACCTCAGCTCCAAAGCCAAACTCTCCACCATCTGCAAATTGAGTGGATGAGTTATGAATTCCTATTGAACTTTTAATATTTTTTAAAAAATAATCTGCCGCTTTTTTATCATCTGTAATGATAGCGTCAGTATGCATTGTTCCAAATTGATTAATATGTTTAACAGCTTCATTTAAGTTTTTGACTACTTTTGCAGAAATATTTGATGATAAGTACTCCGTAGACCAACTTTTGTTATTTGCTAAGTTAGATTTGCCATCAAATAATTTTTTTATGGTTTTATCTCCAAAAATATTACATCCTTTTTTTTGTAAATTTTTTAACACAGGATTAATAAATTTTTTAGCAATACTTTCGTGAAATAAAACTGTTTCCGTTGCTCCACATATACTTGTATTTCTCATTTTAGCATTTTCTAAAACCTTTATTGCCATTTTCAATTGTGCTTTTTTATCTATAAAGGTATGACAAATTCCTTCTAAATGTCCAATGTATGGGACCGTAGATAATTCATCTACTTTTTTAACTAATGATTTACCTCCTCTTGGAACTATTAAATCAATATAACCTTTCATTTTGGAAAGTAATTTATCTACTATTTTTCTATTTTTTGAGTTAATGAATTGGACGTAATTTTGATCAACTCCACAATTTTTTAAAGATAATCTAAATAAATTTGAAATAATTTTATTAGTATTAAACGCTTCTGATCCACCTCTTAAAATAACAGCATTTCCTGATTTAAAACAAAGACTAGCAATATCCGAAGTTACATTTGGTCTACTCTCATAAATCACCGCAATTACTCCAATTGGAACTGAAACTTTTTTTAAAATTAACCCATTTGGCCTTGTCCATTTTTCGAGGATTTTATTAGTAGGGTCTTTTATTCTAATAATTTGATTTATTGATTTAATAATATTATTTATTTTTTTTTCATCTATCTCTAGTCTTTTAATCAAATTTTCTTTTAATTTTTTTTTCTTAGCAAATTTTATATCTTTATGATTTTGTTTTATAATTTTTTTTTTATTTTTATTTAATAAGCTTAAAAATTTTTTTAATACTCTGTTTTTTTTGGTTGTATTAACTTTGCTATCAAAAGCTATTCTAGAGTTTTTTGTAATTTTTTGAAGATTTAATGTCATATTACACTTCCACCATATCATCTTTATGAATAACTTCAGATTTAGATATATATCCTAAAATTTCACTTATTTTGCTAGAGTGATGACCTTTTATCCTTAAAATTTCGTCAGAGTTAAATGAACTAAGTCCTCTTGCATGTTCATTCATATTCTTATCTAAAATTTTAACATGGTCTCCTTTATTAAATTTTCCATTTATACTTTTAATTCCTGCTGCAAGAAGACTTTTTCCTTTTCTTAAAGCTTGAATAGCACCCTCATCGATAATCAATTCTCCTTTTGGTGAAATTGAACTAATTATCCATTTTTTCCTAGCATCTAATTTCGAAACTTTTGGCAAAAACCAAGTACAATTATTATTATCAATTATATTTTTTATAGGTCTATTTATTAACCCATTTGCAATAGCCATATAACAACCAGATATTTGGCAGATTTTTGCGGCTTCAATCTTTGTTTTCATTCCACCAGTTCCATGCTCACTAATATTTTTTGAAATATACTTCTCAATATTTTTATTTATTTCCTCAACATTGTTGATTAGTTTTGCATTTTTATTTAATTTTGGATTCTTATCAAATAAACCATCCACATCTGATAATAATATTAAACAATCTGACCCAGAAATTTGAGCGACACGGGAAGCCAACCTGTCGTTATCACCATATTTTATTTCAGAGGTAGCGATACTATCATTTTCGTTTACTAAAGGAATAAATCCAAGATCAAATAAATTATCAAATGTACGTTTTGCATTTATTGCCCTTCTTCTTATTTCTGTATCTTCAAGTGTTAAAAGGATTTGGGAAAGGTTTAATTTAGATTTTTCAAATATTTCATTAAAAAGATTCATAAGTTCAATTTGACCAATAGATGCAACGGCTTGACTTTTATCAAGTTTTAAATTTTTTTTGCTTATATTTAGTTTTTTGCAACCCAAGACAATAGCACCAGAGCTTACTATAATTATTTTTTTTTTATTTTTAACTAATTCTCTAATATCTTTCGCAAAATCTAATAACCACTTTTTTCTTATATTTTTCTTATCATCAATTAATAGAGATGAGCCAATTTTTATAACTATTTGTTTAGAATTATTTAAATACATATCCTAATAAGCTTGACTTGATTTTTGAAATTAGTTTTTTATCTGTATTAGATAAAATACTAACCTTTTTCTTAGTTTTTTCCTCAAAAAATTTAATTTTTTCTTTTAACTCATCTTTATCAATTAAATCTACTTTATTAAAAACAATAATCTCTTTTTTTTTAACTAAATCATTACTGTATTTTTTTAATTCATTTCTAATTTGCTTATAAGATGTTACTAAGTCATCTTCTGTGGCATCGATCATATGTAATAAAATTTTACATCTTTCGATGTGTTTAAGAAATTTGATCCCTAAGCCAACACCTTCATGTGCGCCCTCAATTAATCCAGGAATATCTGCTAATGTTATTTCTTTATCATCGTAAACGGCTACTCCTAAATTTGGGTTAAGGGTGGTAAATTTATAGTTTGCAATTTTTGGACGTGCACTTGTTATAACAGAGAGAAGAGTTGACTTTCCTGCATTTGGTAAACCTACAATTCCTATATCTGCAATTGTTTTTAGTTGTAACCACATCCAGAATTCTTCACCAATTGTACCTTTCGTAAATTTTCTTGGAGCTCTATTCGTTGAAGATTTAAATCTTGTGTTTCCTAAACCACCTTTGCCACCTATTGCAGCAACATATTCCTCATGTTCTTTTTTAAAATCAAATACTAGTGTTTTATTATCTTCTTCGAAAACTTGTGTTCCTATAGGAACTTTTAAAATTAGGTCTTCACCACCACGTCCAGTTCGATTTTGACCTTTACCATCCTCACCTCTTTTAGCCTTAAAGTGTTGTTGGTATCTATAATCAATAAGTGTGTTTAAATTTCTTTCTGATTTAAGTATGACTGAACCACCTTTGCCACCATCACCTCCATCAGGTCCTCCAAATTCTATAAACTTTTCTCGCCTAAAACTAGGAGAGCCAGAACCACCATCTCCTGCTTTAATAAATATCTTTACCTGATCTAGGAATTTCATAATACAACCTTTTTTACTAGAATTTAGTTGTAAGTAAATTAATTGGGTTTTACAGAAACGAAAGTTCTGTCTGATTTAGATTTTTTAAACTCTACTTTCCCTTTTATTAATGAGAAAATTGAATGGTCTTTGCCCATCCCAACGTGCTCTCCAGGAAAAATTTTAGTTCCTCTTTGTCTTACAATAATATTTCCAGGATTTACGAACTGTCCACCGTATTTTTTTACGCCAAGCCGTCTACCAGCACTATCTCTTCCATTACGCGACGATCCACCTGCTTTTTTTGTTGCCATAATTTATTTTGCTTCTACCTTTTTTTCTTTAGATGCTTCGGCAAAAACGCCTCCATCTTTGTTAAATATTTTATTAATTTTAATTAATGAATATTGTTGTCTATGTCCATTTTTTCTTCTTGAGTTTTGCCTTCTTCTTTTTTTAAAAACAAGAACTGTTCTATTCTTTCCATTTTTAACAAGTTGAGCTTCTACTTTTGCACCCTTAATGAATGGAGCACCAACTTCGAGATTATTCTCATCGCCATAAGCTAAAACATCGTTGAATTCTATTTTATCTTTTATATCTTTTAATCTTTCAATTTTAAGGATATCACTAGCCTTAACCTTGTATTGTTTTCCACCTGTTTGAATTACTGCAAATGTCATAATTAAATTTTTTCAGCAATATAGATCTAGAAGTTCGATAGTCAAGTTATATAACTTAAAAATTATCCTTTAAATCTCTCAATTTTGTAAAGGTTTCTATTGGATTATTAGAATTTACACCGATTTGTTTTTGAATCTTTAAATTATCTGTTCTTAAAAAAATATTACATTCAATTTCATCGCTTAATATTGTTGGAATAGTAGGATTTCCATTTTGGATATCTTTTTTTATTTTTTTAATCTTATTTAAAAGTTTCGAATTTTCTTTATCTATACTAAAACAAAAATCAGAATTTTTTTTAGTGTATTCATGTCCACAATAAATTTTTGTATTTTTGGGAAATTTTTTTAACTTATTTAATGATTTGTACATTTCATCATATGTACCTTCAAATATTCTGCCACAGCCCAAGGAAAATAAAGTGTCTCCGGTAAACAAAGCATTTAATTCTTTTATATATATGCATATATGACCTGAAGTATGTCCAGGTATATGTAAAATCTTACATTCAAATAATTCATTTTTCCAAGTCTGGTTATCATTTAAACCAATATCGATTCCTGGTATTCTATTTTTATCTTTTTCAAATCCGACTATTTTACAATTATATTTTTCTTTCAATTTTTCATTACCACCAACATGATCGTAATGATGATGTGTATTTAAAATATATTTTAAATTAAATTTATTTTTATTAATTTCGTGAATTATTGGATCTGCTTCACTTGGGTCAATTACTACCGAAATTAATGTCTCTTTATTAAAAATGATATAAGAATAATTATCATTTAGACATTTTATTATTTTTATTTCCATTTATTTTTTAATTAAAAATATTCCAATTTCAGAGAAGAAATTTCTCTTATTTAAATTTGATCTAGAAATATTTAATAGTTTTTGCTGATTTAGTGCTAATGATTTAATAAAATTAATTTTTTTATTGTCACAAAAATTAAAAAAATCTTTAATAGTACACATGTGTAAATTTGGTGTATTATACCATTTATGAGGTAAACTTTCAGTAACTGGCATGGTTCCTTTAAGAAGTAGGTTTAATCTCACTTTCCAATGACCAAAATTAGGTATCGTTACTACAGCTCTTTTTCCAACTCTCAATAATTCATCCAAAACTTTCTCAGGATTTAGAAAAGCTTGTAGTGTTTGTCCAAGAATTACATAATCAAAAGATGAGTCGGGAAATTGATACAGATCACTCTCAGCATCACCTTCTATAACAGTCAAACCTTTTGATATACATTTTTGAACATTAAGTTTTGAAATTTCAATTCCCCTTACATCTTTTGTAATATTTTTAAAAATAAAATCCATTAATTCACCATCTCCACATCCGACATCAAGGACTCTCGAATTTTCTTTTATTAGGTTTGCGATTATTTTATACTCTTTTTTCATTTAATCTTTCATAAGATGTATTCAAAAAATTTCCCAATGTTTCTAGAAAATTGGGTATATTTAATAAAAAGGAGTCGTGACCCTTATCAGAGTCTATTTCAACATAACCTACATCTGCACCAATAGAATTTAAAGCTATAACTATTTCTCTATTTTCAGATGATGGATACAACCAATCTGAGGTAAAAGAAATTATAAAAAATTTAGTTTTACTTTTTTCAAAAGCTTTTGAGAGGTTACCACCATATTTCTTATTAAGATCAAAATAATCCATAGCTCTAGTTATATAAAGATAACTATTAGCATCAAATCTATCTACGAAAACAGAACCTTGGTGTCTTAAATAACTTTCAATTTGAAAATCTGCATCAAAACTAAATTTTAGATCATCTCTTTCTTGAAGTTTTCTTCCAAATTTTTCTTGAAGGGCATCTTTTGACAAATAGGTTATGTGCGCTGCCATTCTTGCAACAGATAAACCTTTGTCTGGAGATAAATTAGTTTCTGCATATTTTCCATTTTGCCAATTAGCATCAGCCATAATTGCTTGTCTTCCAAGTTCATTAAGACCAATATTTTGTGCAGAATGATTTGAAGTACAAGCTATTGGAACAGCAGTTTGAGCTACGTTTGGATAGTTAGCTACAAATTGTAAAACTTGCATTCCTCCCATTGACCCACCAGTAACACAGAATAATTTTTCAATTTCAAAATATTTTAATAGAAAATATTGTGCATTGACCATATCGTTAATTGTAATTACAGGAAAATCATTCCCATAAGATTTACCAGTTTTTGGATTAACGCTACTTGGACCAAATGATCCCATACATCCGCCCAATACATTTGCACAAATTACAAAATATTTACTTGTATCAATTGCCTTATTATTACCCAATGCATATTTCCACCAACCGTCTTTTTTGGTAATTGGATTGATATCTGAAGCAAATTGATCTCCAGTTAAAGCATGAAAAACTAAAATAGCGTTATCTTTTTTTGAATTTAATTTTCCATAAGTTTCATATGCAATAGGAAAATCAGATATAGTTTGACCACAATCAAGCTTAAGCTGATCCTTTACAATTAATTTTTTTATATTTTCAAATTTACTCATAATAATTTGATTTATGAATTGTGAGAAAAAAAACTTTATTTAGCGGTTTTTTTATTGCGCTCGCAATTCAGATAAATCAGCGCAGAAAATTAGTACTAAATACAAATTTATATGTCAAACATTAAAATATATTCCTGTTAAATATTTGTTTTTTTAATATAAGCTTTAAAAATGAATGTTCCAAAATTTAAAAATATAAACATAGAAGCTTATAAACCTGGAAAATCAGGAACAAAGAAAAATATAAAATATGTCAAATTATCAGCTAATGAATCGTCCTTAGGGATTAGTTCAAATGTTAGAAGAGTTTTTAAAAATAAAAATCTAATTACTAATAGATATCCAGATAGTAAATCAAAAAATTTAAGAATCGAAATTTCAAAAAAAATAAAATGTGATTTTGAAAAAATAATTTGTGGAGCAGGATCTGATGAGATTATACAAATGATTTGTCAATTATATTTAAATAAAAATGATGAGGTAATTTTGCCTGAATATAGTTTTTTAATGTACAGGATTTACTCAAAAATTACAGGTGCAAAAGTAATATTTGCTAAAGAAAAAAATTTTAAAGTTTCGGTCGAAAATATCATTAAAAAAGTATCAAATAAAACCAAATTAGTATTTATTGCGAATCCAAATAATCCAACAGGTACTTATTTAAATAAGTTTGAATTAATAACCTTAAGAAAAAAACTTAACAAAAAAGTTCTTTTAATAATTGACGATGCATATCATGAGTATAATCTGAAAAAAGATTATATTTCTGGATTGAATTTATTCAAAAGATCAAAAAATGTATTTATTTTAAGAACTTTTTCAAAGATTTATGGATTAGCTTCTCTAAGAATTGGTTGGGGTTATGGTGATAAAAAAATAATTAATGCACTTTATAAAATTAAGCCACCATTTAATGTAAATTTCTTTGCCGAATTATGCGCGACTAAAGCTATTTCAGATAAAGGATTTGTTAAGAAATCTGTAAGGCATAATATTTTCTGGGGAAATAAATTAAAAAAACTCTTTGAAAGTTATGGAATATCGTCAAATGAGGTGACTTGTAATTTTTTATTATTGAATTTTAAAAATTGTAAAATTTCATCAAAGTTATTTATGAATAAGCTTTTAATGAATAAAATCATTGTCAGGGGTATGAATGAGTATAAAATCAAAAACTGTCTACGATTAAGTATTGGAAATTCATCAGAAAATAAGTATCTACTAAAAGTTGTAAAAAAAATTTTTAAAAATGTTTAAAAGTATTCTAATCATTGGATGTGGCATGATTGGTTCTTCAATTCTAAGAGGAGCAATCAGTCAAAAAATTAGTAAAAAAATATATGTTTTTGAAAAAAACAAAAAATATAGAAATCAAATAAAAAAAATTAATAAAAAAATTATTTTAATAAAAAAACTTGATAAATTATTAGAGAGTATTGATTTAATTATTGTCTCAACACCCATGAGTGAATATAAAAAAATTATAGTTAAATTCAATAATTTTTTGACAAATAAGACTTTAATTACAGATGTGGGTTCTACAAGAAATAATGTTGCAAAATTAATAAAAAGAAATTTATCAAAAAAACTAAATTGGATTTTGAGTCATCCAATTTCTGGATCTGAGGCAAGTGGACCCAAATATGGAAATAAAAATTTATTTAAAAATAAATGGTGTATTTTAATCAAAAATAAAAATAAAAAAATTTTAGTAAATAAATTGTCTAGATTTTGGAAAAAACTTGGCTCTAAAGTTGTCTTTATGAATGAGCGTGAACATGATGAAATTTTTTCAGTAACAAGTCATCTACCTCACCTTGTAGCTTATAATTTGATTAAAACAGCTCAGGATTTTCAAAAAATGAATAAAAAAAATATTATTAAATATAGTGCTGGTGGTTTAAGAGATTTTTCAAGAATCGCTGCATCTAATGAAATTATGTGGAGAGATGTTTTCTTTAATAACAGTAGAAATATGTCAAAAATAATTGATTTATTTATAAAAAACTTAAATCAGTTTAAAATAGATATTAATAAACAAAGAAATTCTTTATTGCTTGGTAAACTAAAAAAATCAAAAAAAGTAAGACAACAAATTTTATTATTAAAACAAGATGTAAGTAAGCCTGATTTTGGTAGAGAAAATTAAATTCTAAAAATTTTTTTCACTCTTAAATTTGCAGTTTTTTCTATTCTGTGTATTGTTTTTTGTATTGGCATTATAACAACTTTTTTCATTGGTCCATAAGCATGAATTAAATTTTTGGAATTAATACATGCTGCCACATGACCCTTCCAAAAAATAATATCACCTTTTTTAAATTTCTTTTTTATTTTAAGTTTCTTTTTTTGTTTAACTTGTTCAATTGTATCTCTAGGAAAAAAAATGTTATTATATTTATAATAAATTTGAATTAATGCGGAACAATCAATTCCTTGATATGTTTTTCCTCCCCATTTATATGGACAATTTTCAAATAATTTAAATATTTTTACAAAATTCCTATCCTTATTATTAATTGATGTGATTTCATTTAATTTAATCCATTTATTTTTTTCATACATAAAAAAACTTTTTTCTTTTTTTAACATTTGAATGTTACTACCAAATGGTAGCCATTTGTTTAACGGTATTTTTTTTTTATTTTCTAAACCTTTGTATACTCTTGATTTTAGAACTTTAATTTTATGTGTTGGTTTAAATTTATGAACTATATTAATTTTATTACTAACAAAACCTATGTAATTGTCATAATGACTTTTAATTTTATAAAAATTTTTATTTTTAGAAAGAATTTTAAATTTTTCGCCATAAATAATTTGTGAACTAATATTAGATTTTTTATGTGGTTTTTCTAATAAGTTTATGATTTTTGTTTTAATAAAATAATTATTTTGCACCAATTTTTATTTTTTTTCTAATAAACCAGAGACAAATTAAAGATGGAATTACCATTAAAGTAGTAATTATGAAAAACGTACCCCAATCACCGTTTAACCAATCAACTAATGCACCAGATGAGGATGCAAGAGTAGTTCGTCCAGCTGTACCAATAGAAGCAAGGAGTGCATATTGTGTTGCTGTATAAGTTCGATCAACTAATAATGATATAAATGCAACGAATGCAACCGTTGCAAATGCAGCAGATATATCATCAGCTATCACAGCCACTGCAAATAACCATTCAGATTTTCCTGTCCAAGCAAGTGCAGCAAATAATAGGTTAGTAACTGCCATAAATCCTCCTGCAACAAACATTGTTTTTACTGTTCCTGCCCTCATTGCAAATATTCCACCAATTAAAGTAAATACTACTGTTGTGATCCAGCCTAAAGTTTTTGAATAAATTGCTATTTCACTTTTAGAAAATCCAACTTCTTTATAAAAAACAATGGACATTCTTCCAAGAAATGCCTCTCCAATTTTAAATAGAAAAACAAATCCCAAAATACCAACTGCTATTGAAAATCCATTTTTTTTAAAAAAACTTATAATTGGACCACCTATTGTTCCAGTTATGTAAGCTATAAAAGATGTTATTGGATTACTTGAACCTAATTTGCTCTGAATCATTTTATCAGTCTCTTTTTGTTTCGACTGTCTATCTGTCTCAAGCGGTTCATGAACAAACATTAAGGCAATATTCATTAAAATAACTACAACACCTAGAACTAAAAAAGTAGTTTGCCAATAATCTTCAATACCAATATTCTCAAAATATTCAGCAGTAAATAAAGCAATTACTCCACCTAACTTATATCCAGTCCACCATCCAACAACTGCCATAGCCGCTCCTGCCGCCATGGATTTGCCCTCATTAGCGTTGATTTGTTCAATTCTTAACGCATCAACTGTTATATCTTGAGTTGCAGATGCAATAGCAATAATTAATCCAACACCAATTAATAGTGCTAAATTTTGTGTTGGATTTATTAAACTCCATATAAATAAACTTACTAAAATTATGATTTGCATTAAAACTATCCAGCCTCTCCTGTGGCCAAGTTTTTTAGTTAAAAATGGAATTTGAATTCTATCTATTATTGGAGCCCATAAATAATTAAAAGCATAAACTCCAAAAATTAACCCTGCCCATCCAATTGTAGATCTGCTTAAACCTTCTTCTTTCAGCCATAGACTCAAACTACTTGCTATCAATACCCAAGGGAAACCGCTTATTGCTCCTAAAAGCAAAATTCTAAGCATTCTTATATCTTTATAAACTAATATTGATTGGGCCCAACTTTGTTTTTTTTCTATCATTAATATCTTCTCCAAAACGATGGAATAAATAATACTATTATAGCAAATAGTTCAAGTCTACCTAAAATCATGCCTGTACTTAAAATCCATTTAGAAAAGTCAGGTAATAATGAAAAATTACCATTAGGACCTATTACGCCACCTAAGCCAGGCCCTACGTTTGATATTGAAGTTGCTGCTCCTGAAACCGATGTAATAAAGTCTAATCCACTAATCGATAATAGTGCCGTTATAATAAAAAAAATAATAATATATAAAAAAACAAAAGATATAATTGAAGATATAAACTTTTCATTAAGTACATTATCTCCATACTTTAAAGCAAAAACACCCCTAGGATATATATATTTTTTAAGTTGCATAACAAAAAATTTATATAAAATATGGATCCTAAATATCTTAAGTCCACAAGCAGTTGAACCTGCGCAACCACCTATAAACATCAAAATTAAAAAAAATATTAATGGAAATCCTCCCCAATCACTAAAATTTGTTGTAACATATCCTGTTCCAGTTAGAATTGAGACAACATTAAATACGACCTGTCGGAGTAAAAAATTTTCATTTTTGTAGTCTTTAAGAATTAAAAAAACAAATATTATAATTACAGAAATTACAATAGTTTTAATAAAAAAATTAATTTGTGCGTCTTTATAAAATACTTTTTTATCTCCATTTAAATATTTTATATATGCAATAAATGGAATACTTCCTAAAATAATAAATATAATTGCATTTATTTCAATCAAAGCACTATTAAAATGCCCGATTGAATTGTTATAGTTTGAAAATCCACCTGTCGCTATGGTTGTCATTGAATGGGTAAAACTATCAAAATAGTTCATACCAAATAATTTATAAAATAAAGCACAAGTAAAAGTTAAAAATGAGTAAATTAAAATTAATCTTAATGATACTTCCTTAGATTTTGGTAAAATTTTTTCTGCATTATCATTTGACGAAATTTTAAACAATTGCATTCCTCCAATATTCATTATTGGCATCAATGTAATTGCCATAAGGATTATACCTATCCCTCCTAACCATTGAAGTATTGCACGCCACAATAAAATTGCTTTTGGTGCATTATCTAAGTCTGTTATAATTGTCGATCCAGTTGTAGTAATTCCAGACATACTTTCAAAAAATGCATCAGTAAAACTCAGGCTAAGTTCAGAAAAAATGAAGGGTAAAGATCCAAAAATTGCAATTGATAACCATGAGAGTGAGGTTAAAATAAATGCCTGGGGAAGGTCAATATTTTTATCATGATCTAAATTAGACAAAAAAAATAATACGCCAAAAATAACAGTAATTATTGATGCTGAAACAAAACCTGAGTCTAATTCGTTATAAATTAACTGAATTATTACTGGTATTAGCATAAATACCCCTAAAATAATCTGAAGAGTACCAAGTGTATAAAAAACTGTTTTATAATTGTACATTTTGCATGGACATTATTTTATGGTAAATAAATTTCAACATTTTAACAATCAATAAAACTGTTAAAATATCTACAAAACATGAAGTCTTCTATAAATAAAACAACTATTGATAATACAAATGCTTGGCCATTTGTTGAGGCTAAAAAAATTCTTAAAGATAGAAAGCAAAATATTGATAAAAAAAACAAAATTATTCTTCAGACTGGTTATGGACCCAGTGGATTGCCTCACATAGGAACCTTTGGTGAAGTAGCTAGAACATCAATGATTGTAAATGCTCTTAACCAGTTAACTGATATACCAAAAGAAATTATAACTTTCTCAGACGATATGGATGGCTTAAGGAAGATTCCAGACAATGTTCCAAATAAAGAAATTTTAGAAAGAAATTTAAATAAACCTCTTACTAAGGTTCCTGATCCATTTAATAAGTTTAGTAGTTTTGGGGAGCATAATAATGAAATGCTAAAAAAATTTTTAAACCAATTTGATTTTAAATATACTTTTAAAAGTTCAACAGATCTATACACCTCAGGTCAATTTAATGAGACGTTAAAATTAGTGTTGAAAAATTATCAGGGTGTTATGGATATTATTATTCCAACACTAGGAAAAGAGAGACAAAAAACTTATTCTCCATTTCTACCAATTTGTCCAGAAACAAAAAAAGTCTTGGAAATTCCTGTTCTAGAAATTATCGAAAATAGTTCAAAAATTATTTTTAATAATAATGGTAAAAAACTTGAAAAAAGTATTTTAAATGGAGAGTGTAAACTTCAGTGGAAAGTAGACTGGGCAATGAGATGGTTTGCTTTAGACATAGATTTTGAAATGTATGGAAAGGATTTAATAGAGAGCGCAATATTATCTAATAAAATTATTAATTTATTAGGAAAGAAAAATCCCTCTGGATTTGCATATGAATTATTTTTAGACGAAAAAGGTGAAAAAATATCTAAATCTAAAGGTAATGGAATAACCATTGATCAATGGTTAGAGTTTGCTTCACCTGAAAGCTTATCTTTATTCATGTATCAAAACCCAAAAAGAGCAAAAAAATTATATAAAGAGATAGTACCTAAAGCTGTTGATGACTATTTAGATTTTATCGATAAGGCTAAAAATCAAGATGAAAAACAACTTATTTTAAATCCAGTCTGGCATGTTCACAACGGAAATATTCCAAAAGAAGATATGATAATGTCTTTTTCAATGCTTTTAAATTTAGTACAAACAAGTAATGCAAATACTAAAGATTTATTATGGAAATTTGTTAAGAAATATAAATCAAATATTAAAGAAGATAATTTTCCTGTTTTTGATAAATTAGTAGAATATTCAATAAAATTTTTTAATGATGTAATAAAAGAAAAAAAAAAATATAAAAAACCAAATTTAGATGAAAAAAAAGCATTAGAGGAATTAGTAAAAGCACTAGATGAATGTAATGATAAAATGTTACCAGAAGATATTCAGACAAAGATTTTTTCTGTAGGAAAAGAAAATGGTTACAAAGAAAATTTGAGAGATTGGTTTAAATTAATTTATGAGGTTGTTTTTGGAGATGAAAATGGTCCACGACTTGGTTTTTTTATTAGCTTTTTTGGAATTCAGGAAACAAAAAAACTTATTAAAGAAAAAATAAATAATGTTTGAAAATATTAGATCACTAATCTTTAAATTTGATCCTGAAACAGCCCATGATTTGGCTATTAAGGCTCTTAAAACAAACATAATTCCTGTTAAACCAAAAAAATATGAGAGATTAAAAACTAAATTCTTAAACAAAGAAATTATAAATCCCATAGGCATTGCTGCAGGATTTGACAAAAATGCAGAAGTATATAATTCACTTTTTAAATTAGGTTTTGGATTTGTTGAAGTAGGAACAATCACACCTGAACCACAGTTTGGTAATCCTAAACCAAGAGTATTTCGATTAGAGGAAGATGAGGCTCTAATTAATAGGTTGGGTTTTAATAATATTGGCTCGGCAAAAGCCAGTTCAAATATTAATAATAAAAAACCGAAAGGGGTATTAGGTATTAATATTGGCCCAAATAAAGACACAAGTAATAAAATTGAAGATTATTTAAAATGTTTTAGGTCATTAAATAACTTAGGTGATTATATAACTATAAATATTTCATCGCCCAATACAGAAAATTTAAGAAGCTTTCAGAATCCTGAGTATATGGAAAATTTATTATATGCATTAAATGAAGAAAAAAAGAAGATAAATTCAAATGCTAGTTTTGTGGTCAAAATTGCACCAGATATAAAATTAAAAGATATAGATTTGATTGGGAAAGTTCTTTTAAAATATAATATAAAATTTATCATAATTTCTAATACTTCTGATGCAACAAGAGACGATTTGAAAAATATAAACAAATTTGAAAAAGGTGGTTTATCTGGAAAACCAATAGAAGAAAAATCAAACTTTCTAATTAAAGAGTTTTATAAAAATTTTAAAAATAACATTAAGATTATTGGAGTAGGAGGAGTAGACTCCGGTAAAAGTGCTTTTAAAAAGTTTGTTTCTGGTGCAAGTTATGTGCAGTTATATACTGGTATGGTTTATCAAGGACCAAATATAGTAAATAAAATCTCAGATGAACTAAATGAAATTTTAACTTTAGATGGGGTAAAAAATATCAGTGAAATAATAGGCTCTAAGTAATTAAAACTTGACTGCATTCTGAAGCTACAATATACATCTCAAAATTAATATGTCTAAAAAATGTGAACTCACTGGTAAGTTACCCCTAAAAGGCCACAACGTAAGTCATGCAAACAACAAAACTAAAAGAAGGTTCTTACCTAACCTCAAAAAAGTAAGATTTAAAAGTGAGTCTTTAAATAAATCATTAAAACTTACGGTCTCCAATGCAGGAATGAGAACTGTTGATAAAAAAGGAAGTTTCGACCAATTTCTTATATCAGCAAAACTAAAAAACTTATCTCCAAGGCTAAAAAAAATAAAAAAAATTCTTTTAACAAAGAACGCATAATTTATATATTCAGCTTAAATGAATAAGACAGTATTATTGTTATCAATCATTATGGGAGTAGTTGTACTTTCTTCCAATTACTTAGTTCAGTTTCCAATTAATTATTATGGATTATCAGAGATCTTAACATATGGTGCGTTTACATATCCTATAGCTTTTTTAATAACAGATTTGGCAAATAGATCATATGGTAAAGAGATAGCAAAAAAAATTGTATATGTTGGTTTTTTTATCGGAATTTCATTTACAATATTTTTTTCGACCAATTTTTCCGATCTAATTTCAATAAGAATTGCTATAGGATCAGGAACTGCATTTTTAATTTCGCAGAGAATAGATGTATTTGTATTTGATAAGCTTAGAAATAGATATTGGTTTATACCACCTTTGGCATCCTCAATTAATGGCTCAGTAATAGATACTTTCTTATTCTTCTCAATTGCGTTTTATGCAACAGGAATTCCATGGGTTACCTTAGCTTTTGGTGATTTAGCAGTAAAATTATTTGTAGCATTATTAATGTTAGTTCCATTTAGAATATTGTTAAATACCTTTAAACCAATTTGATTTATTTTAACAAAAACTTATACGAAAGAATTTTATAAACTAGTTTTGCAACCAAAAAGTTATAACTGTTGAAACCTTTTATTGGCGCCAGTTCATTTACATCAGCACCAACAACTTTTGAATTCTTACATGCAATTTTTATTATCTCTAATGCTTCTTCCCAAAATATTCCACCTGGTTCTGGCGTCCCAGTTGCTGGCATTATACTTGAATCAAATCCATCTACATCAAAAGTGATATAAACGTTCTTATTTTTAATTAAATTTTTAAATTTTTTTAAATCCCATTTTTTTTTGTCTTTAGCCCAATAAATATTTATTCTTTTTTTGTTTTTATTAAGTATCGGAATTTCTTCTGCAGAAATATTCCTTATTCCAAAAGATACAACTGAAACATTCTTAAAATCTATACATCTCTTAATTGCAGAAGCGTGCGAAAATTTTTCACCTGCATAACTTTCTCTTAAATCTGCATGTGCATCAAAATGTAATAGCGTAAGCTGTTTAAATTTTTTAACAAAAGGTTTAATACATCCTGGTGTAATTGAATGCTCACCACCTAAAGTAAAAGGGAAGAGTTTTTTCTCTAAAATATTATTATTTATTTCAGCTATTTGATTAATAGCTTTATTAATATCTTTTTTAATTTTAATGGGTTTTAATGTTTTTATGCCTATTTTTTTAAATGGTTCACATTTAAGATCTTCATCATATAATTCAACTTGATGTGAGGCTTTAATTATTTCTTTTGGGCCATTTCTTGTTCCAGATCCGTAACTAACAGTTTTTTCTAATCCAAATGGAATAATAACTGCCTTTTCTTTAAAATTAAATTTATTATCTATTCCTAAAAAACCTTTTTTGTTAGATAAATAATTCAATTTTCTACCTAAAAATTTTGGAAAAATTTTTTCTTTCTCTATTTTTCCATTTTGCATTATGATATGCGTCACTTGCAATTAAAGGAAGAACAGTAGTTGCTTCTGCAAAAACCATTTGTTCTTTTGATACATCTACTTTCCCCCATGAACTAGCTTCTTTTAAAGTAGAACTACTACAAGCACCATCTCTAGAGTCGGCAACTGTAATTTGAACTGCATATTTATGCATCTCAACATTTTTACCTAATAATTCTGCACATATAACAGTATCTTGAATAAAGTTTTTTGGAACTCCCCCACCAATCATAAATAAACCTGAACCTTTTGATCTAATTTTTATTTCTGTTAATTCTCTAAATTCTCTTATCGAGTCTATTGTTATATGTTTTTTGGGATTTCGTTCTTGATGCATAACTAATCCAAATCCAGCACTGGAGTCTGTAAATGCAGGACAAAAAATCGGTACATTATTATCGTAAGCTACTTCAATTAAAGAGTTTTTTTTCTTTGCATTTGTTTTTAAATACTTGCCTATTTCTTTAATAAATTCTCTTGATGTAAAACTCTTAGGTTCAAGACCATCAGCTATTTCACCTATAATTTTATCACACTTCTGAAGCTCGTCCTCATCGATATAAGTATCATAAATTCTATCTATATAATTATTTCTTAGTTGCGTATCATCCTCGAATTGTGAACCTTGGTAATGTTTAAAACCAAGTGCTTCAAAAAAATCCATATCAATTATAGATGCACCAGTAGCAACAATTGCATCTACCATATTATATTTGACTAAATCTCTATATACATGCATGCATCCAGCAGCTGAAGTTGAACCCGCTATTGTAAGGAAAATTGTACAGTCTTTATCCTTCAACATTTCATTATAAATTTTTGCTGCATTTGCTGTTTCTCTAGAAACAAAAGACATTTTATCCATTGATGAAATAATATTTCTCGCGTCAAATGAAGTTATATCTATATGCTCAACAGGTTTGCTTAAAAACTCTTTTTTACTATTGTGGCCTGGGTTTTTTTTTTCAGACATTTACGCAACAAGAAACTGATTTTTAGTTTCCTGATTATATAATGACATTATTGGTTTATCTTCAACTTCATATATTTCATTTGAAAAAAAACCATTAAATTTAGTTCTAAAGGTCAAACCATAAGCTCCGAGTTGTCCTAATTCTATATAATCATTTTCTTTAATATTGTTTGGAAGCAAGAAAGGTCCTTTCATATAAT
>CACDLR010000016.1 GCA_902553695.1 uncultured Pelagibacteraceae bacterium
TACGATCGATTAAAATGGAGAAGAAAGAGAGGTAGAGTAGACAGTTCAGTTGAAATTTTAACTTCAATAAAGAATACTAAAAAATATCTTGTTAGACCTGATAAATGGTGGAAAGAAAGAGAAATAATTTCAAGATCTCTAATTTATAAAAAGAAATATGAATTAGCTTACAAAATATCTAGCAATCATGCTTTAACTGAAGGCCCAGAGTATGCTGAGGCTGAATGGATGAGTGGCTGGATAGCTCTGAGTTTTTTAAACGATCCAGTGTTGGCAAAAGATCATTTTTTAAATTTTAATAATAATGTCTCATATCCAATTAGTTTATCAAGAGGAGCTTATTGGTTAGGTAAGACTTATGAAAAACTAGGCAATAGAGAAAAATCAGATGAATGGTTTAAAGAGGGATCTAAATATTTAACGACTTATTATGGTCAATTATCCCATATGAAAGTTTATCCAAATAAATTATTTGAATTAGAAAATTTAATAGAGGTTGATAAAAATACTATAGAAAAATTTAATTCAAAAGAGTTGGTTAAGATTATTTATCTTCTAGATGAATTAGACAAAGATAAGCATACCAAACACATTTTAAGACATATTGCTTTGGACAATGTTAATGCTGGAACTGAAATACTAGCAGCTAAATTAGCAACTGAAATAGGTAGATATGATTTTGCAATACAAGTATCTAAAATTGCTTCTTATGAACACAGATTTCATAATAAATATAATTACCCAATAATAAGCACACCAAAATATATAAACGGTAGAAAAATACCTGAAGCAGCTTTTATTTTATCTATTATCAGGCAAGAAAGTGAATTTGATCTAAGTGCAAACAGTTGGGCTGGAGCAAAAGGTTTAATGCAACTAATGCCATACACTGCAAAAGTAGTTGCAAAACAAGCTAAGCTTCCGTATTCAAAATCTAGATTAACTACCGATCCTGAATACAATATTAATCTTGGTTCTCATTATATTGCAGGATTAATTTTAGAATATGATGGTGCCTACCCTTTTGCTATTGCTGCATATAATGCTGGCCCAAAAAGAGTTAGATATTGGAAAAAAATAAATAAAAATCCACAAAAAAATCAAATTGATTATGTTGATTGGATAGAACTTATTAGATTTGAAGAAACTAGAAATTATGTGCAAAGAGTTTTGGAGAACTATAATGTATATCGTTATATTTTAGAGCAAAAACCAATAAAACTTAAAGATTTTTTTAAAGACGACCCTTTGTATTAATGGCGGAAGGAGAGGGATTCGAACCCTCGGTACGCCTTTTCAAACGTACGGCGGTTTAGCAAACCGCTGGTTTAAACCAGCTCACCCATCCTTCCGTATATATAATGTGTAACTTGAAATCATTGAATATTCAATATTTATCAAGTAATTATGAGCAAAATATGAAAAATAATTATTCAATAATTTCTTTACTAAAAAATTCTCTATCATATCACGAGAATTGGCAACAAGCATGGAGAGATCCAGAGCCAAAAAAGGAATACGATGCTGTAATTGTTGGAGGTGGTGGCCATGGTCTGGCTACAGCTTTTTACTTAGCTAAAAAACATAAAATGAAAAATATAGCTGTTGTTGAAAAAGGATGGATTGGTGGTGGTAACACTGGTCGAAATACAACAATAATTAGATCGAATTACTTATGGGATGCAAGTGCTGGTCTTTATGATCATGCATTAAAGATTTGGGAGAATTTATCACTAGAATTAAATTACAATGTAATGTTCAGCCAAAGAGGTGTTATGAACTTAGCTCACAATCTTCAAGATGTAAGAGATTTAAAAAGAAGAACACATGCAAATCGATTAAATGGTATTGATGCTGAGTGGTTATCTACTGAAGAAGTTAAAAAATTCTGTCCAATAATAAATACTTCGCCTAACATCAGATATCCAGTTTTAGGTGGCACACTTCAAAGAAGAGCTGGTACAGCTCGTCATGACGCTGTTGCTTGGGGGTATGCTAGAGGTGCTGACGAAATGGGTGTTGATATAATACAAAATTGTGAAGTAAAAGGAATTAAACGTAATGGCGATAATGTTGAAGGTATAGAAACAATAAAAGGATTTATCAAAACAAAAAAAATTGGTGTTGTTGCTGCTGGACATTCAAGTGTGATTGCTAATATGGCTGGTATTAGATTGCCACTTGAAAGCAAACCTTTACAAGCTTTAGTTTCTGAACCGGTTAAACCTATTATCGATACAGTAGTTATGTCTAACGCAGTACATGCATATGTTAGTCAATCTGACAAGGGTGAACTAGTAATAGGCGCTGGTACGGATGCCTATGTTTCTTATACGCAAAGAGGGAGTCATAATATTGTTGAAGGCACTTTAAAAGCTATTTTAGAACTCTATCCAATATTTAGTAGAATGAAAATGTTAAGACAATGGGGAGGAATAGTTGATATTTGTCCTGATGCAAGTCCAATTATAAGTAAAACAAGTATTAAAGGTTTGTACTTTAATTGTGGATGGGGCACAGGAGGTTTTAAAGCGACCCCTGGATCTGGTGATCTATTTGCTCATACAATTGCTAATGACGAACCTCATGAATTAAATGCTGCTTTTAATATAAATAGATTTATAAGTGGTGATCTTGTAGATGAACACGGCGCAGCAGCTGTAGCACATTAATGTTTATAATTAATTGTCCATTTTGCGGTGAAAGAGACCAAAGTGAATTTTCTGCAGGTGGAGAGGCTCACATTATAAGACCTAAACAACCAACTGAGTTGAGTGATGATGAATGGGCTGACTTTCTTTTCATGAGAAAAAATATTAAAGGTATACAGTTTGAAAGATGGTATCATGCTCATGGATGTCGAAAATGGTTTAATGTAGTAAGAGATACCTCAAATGATAAAATACATGCAGTATACAAAATGGGAGAAAAACCTCCTATAAAGTAAATATGTCAGAAAGTTTTAGATCGTCAGAAACAAAATTTTTAGAAAAAACAATTAGAATTTCATTTAAATTCAATGGTAAGACTTTTTATGGCTATAAAGGTGATACATTAGCCTCTGCTCTTTTATCGAATGGAATTCATTTAGTTGGTAGAAGTTTTAAATATCATCGTCCAAGAGGAATTATGACATGTGGATCTGAAGAGCCAAATGCAATAGTTCAGATTGGAGGAAATGGTGTCTTTACAGAGCCGAATGTTAGAGCAACAGAACAAGAATTATATGAAGGATTAGAAGCAACAAGTCAGAATTGTTGGCCTAGTGTAGAGTTTGATATAGGAGGCATTAATAACTTAATTTCACCAGTTATACCGGCAGGTTTCTACTATAAAACTTTTATGTGGCCGAAAAAATTTTGGTATAGCTTATATGAGCCAGCAATAAGAAAATCTGCTGGACTGGGCAAATCCCCTACTCAACCAGATCCTGAATTATATGAACACAAATATATTCATTGTGATGTTTTGGTTGTTGGTGGCGGTATATCAGGAGTTATTGCGGCAAATATATCTGCTGATAATGGAAATAATACATTGCTCATCAATGATAAAAGTTCTCTTGGAGGTTCTACGATTTATCAAGATGATCAAAACTACAAAATTAATGAAAAGATTTCATCTGATTGGTTAAACAATGAAATAAATAATTTAAAAAATAAGGAAAATTTAACTATTTTAAATAGAACAAGTTTGGCCGCATATCATAGTTACAATTTTTTATTAGCAAGAGAAAATATATCTGATCATAAATCATTAAATGAAAGATCAAATCAATTAAGGCAAAGATTGTGGAAAATAAGAGCAAAAAAAGTAATTCTTGCAACAGGTGCTATTGAGAGACCATTGATATTTAATAATAATGATAGACCTGGTGTAATGTTAGCTAGTTCTGTCAAAAAATATATTGATCATTATGGAGTTAGATGTGGAAATAAAAACGTAATTTTTACAAATAACGACACTTCTTATGAGACTGCATTATCTCTAAACAAAAAAGGTTTAAATGTATCTGTCATAGATATAAGAAAAAATTCATCATCTAAATTAGTTCAAAGTGTAAAAAAAAATGGAATAAAGATATATTGGAACCATACTGTGGTTGATACTAAAGGTTATAGAAAAATAAAATCTATTCAAATAATGCAACTATCTGATGATGGAAGCAATGTTACTGGAAAAAAAATTAATCTCGATTGTGATTGCTTATCATTGAGTGGAGGATGGACACCTATGGTTCATTTGTTTACTCAATCTGGAGGAAAACTAAAGTTCAGAGATGAAGATCAAGTTTTTTTACCTAATACAGCAATGTCTGATCAAATAAGTATTGGTTCTTGTAATGGAGATTTTGAATTAGATGATGTGGTTAATAATACAATAACTTCTATTAAAAAATTCTTAGATATCACTTCCACTTCATTCGATAATTTAAACATTCATTGTCCTAAACAAAAAGAAAATAGAAATATTTGGTTATTACCAAATGACAAACCCTTAGGGAAAACAAAACCATTCTTAGATTTTCAAAACGATTCCACTGCAAAAGATATCAAGCTTGCAATGAGAGAAGGTTTTAGGTCAATTGAGCATGTAAAAAGATATACAACAACTGGGATGGGTACTGATCAAGGTAAACTTGCTAACATGCATGCACTGGGCATTATATCAGAAGCAGCTGGTGTAAAAATGGGAAGTCTTGGTACCACTACTTTCAGACCACCCTATACGCCATTAACTTTTGGAACAATTGTTGGAAGAGGTGTTGGAACCTTTTTTGATATCACTAGAAAAACTCCAATGCATGAATGGCATGTTGAAAATAAAGCAGAGTTTGAAAACGTAGGTCAATGGAAAAGGGCTTGGTTTTATCCTAAAGGTAATGAAAATATGCATCAAGCAGTACAAAGAGAAAGTAAAACAGCAAGAGAGAGTGCGGGAATTTTAGATGCTTCAACACTTGGCAAAATCGATATTAAAGGTACAGATGCATCTGAATTTTTAAATAGGGTTTATACTAATGCTTGGTCAAAACTAGGTATTGGTAAATGTAGATATGGATTAATGCTTAATGAAGATGGAATGGTTTACGATGACGGTGTTACTACAAGGCTTGGTGAAAATCATTATATAATGACAACAACAACCGGTGGTGCTGCAAACGTTTTATCTAAACTCGAAGATTATTTACAAACAGAATGGCCAGAACTAGATGTATGGCTAACATCTGTCACAGATCAATATGCGACGGCTAGTATTTGTGGTCCAAACTCAAAGAATATATTAAAAAAATTATTCCCAAGTATTGAGTTTAATGATGAAAATTTTCCACATATGTCATTCAAAAATGCAAAGCTAGATAACGTAGATTGTAGAATAATGAGAATTAGTTTTACTGGTGAGCATAGTTATGAAATTAACATAGACTCCAAATATGGTAAATCATTATGGGAAAAGTGCATGGAAACAGGAAAAGAATACAACATTACACCTTACGGAACAGAAACTATGCACCTACTTAGAGCTGAAAAAGGTTTTATTATTGTAGGACAAGATACTGATGGCACAATGACACCAATTGATCTTCAAATGGATTGGATTGTTAGCAAAAAGAAATATGATTTTATTGGAAAAAGATCATTATACCGTAGTGATACAATGAGAGAGGACAGAAAACAATTAGTTGGATTAATAACTGATGATCCAAACGAAGTATTAGAAGAAGGTGCGCAAATTGTCCGGGATGTAAAGAAAAAACCAATAGAGATGCTTGGTCATGTAACATCTAGTTATTTTAGTCCAAATCTAAATAAATCAATTGCATTAGCAGTTGTTAGAAATGGAAAAAAACTAAAAGGAAACAAACTTTATGTTCCAATGAAAAATAAAACAATAAATGTCACAGTTTCAGATTATATATTTTACGACAAGGAAAATAAAAGACTAAATGCTTAGTATTAATTATCCAAAAATTGAAAATAAGAGTTATCCTAATTTAGAATTAAGTTTAATTGAGCCTATGCATAAATTAAATTTAAGGGGCAAAAATAGGGAATTTTTTACAAAAGTTGGAAAACAACTATCTATAATGCTACCTGTAGAATCAAATACAAGCGCAACTATTAAAAATATAAGTGCACTATGGTTAAGTCCAGATGAATGGTTAATATATGGAAAAGACGTAGATAAAAATTTAGAATTATCTCTAAATAAAGAAATTTCTAATTTAAATATTGGATCTATTACAGACGTTAGTGATCAATGGGTAATAATAAATATGAAGGGTGAAAATGTATTTGAAATCCTTTCAAAAGGTTCTCCTTTTAATTTTAATGAATTTAAAAAAAGTAAAAATGTTGTAGCACAAACTTTGTTAAACCATATTGATGTTATTATTCATAATCAAGATACAAATAATATTAATTTACTTGTAAGAAAATCTTTTTCAGAACATTTGTGGCTATGGATTAACGATAGCTCTAGCTTCCTGTAATTTTGATTTCAAATAATTAAATGTAATAAAAAAATAAATAATTGAGAATACCCAGTTAATAACTACCCAAATCCAAAAGAACTGTTCGAAAGTAGCACTATATAAACTAGCAAAATAAAAAACCAAAACAGGATTTAAAACATTTCTAAATAGATTTGAAATCATTGCGAATTCAGATTTTTTTAAGGCCATAAAGCAACCATTTGAAAGAAAGAAAATTGGGTATGCAGATAATACAAAGGCTGATATTTGAAGATACTTACCACCATATTCTATCACTGTTGGATTATCAGAAAATAAACTTGTTATGTGATTTGAAAATAGAAAAACAGTGACAGAGCAAGTGATCATTATTGCTAATGCATATTGAATAGCACCAACATAAGTTTCTTTTACTCTTTCATAATTTTTTGCACCAAAATTTTGAGATATAATTGTGATTATTGCAGTATTAATTCCTAATATTGGCAATAAAACAACCTGCTCTATTCTTGTGCCTACTCCATAACCTGCTGTAGCAAGTTCACCTGATATACCAACGTAAGTAAAAATTATTCCTGCTGCAATTGAGTATCCGCATATTGATACTATGATAGGCATAGATTGGAAAAAAATATTTTTGAAATAAAATAATTTAGGAAGCAGATATTCGCTAGAAATTTTTTTAACACGTTCATTTTTTAAAACTTTGTTTAAAATCACTAAAAATGATACTAGTTGTGCGATTAAGGTTGATATACCGATACCCTTTATACCCATAGCAGGAATAAACATAAAACCAAAAATTAAAATTGGATTCAAAATTATATTAATAAAAAAGGAAATAATTAGAACATTTCTATAAGTCTTTGTATCTCCTTCGGCATGCAACAAAGAATTTAATGCAACTACTAATATAAATAATATTGATCCATAAAAAATTATATCTGTATATTGTAATCCTAAGTTAGTCACATATTCAGTGGATCCCATTAAAATAAAAATATTATCTGAAAAATTAAGTCCTAAAAATGTGATTATGATTGAAATTAAAATTGCAAAATAAGTAATATGTGAAAAATAAAAAATTGAATTTTTTTCATTTTTTTCACCAATGCTATTTCCGATTAAAGAAGTACCTGCAACAGTAACACCTATTGATGTAGCAATAATAACAAAATATACTGGAAAAGATTTACTTAATGCAGAAAGAGCTTCTGGCGAAATTTTACCTGCAAAAAAAGTATCAACAACATTATAAAGTGTTTGAAACAAAGTACCAACAATAGCTGGCACAGCAAGCCTTCTTATTAATTTTTTAATATCATCAGTAAGTATATTCATGTTTAATTTTTTTTACTAAATTTATATGGAATTTTTGAATTTATTATTTGGTTATGCCTCATAGAAAATCTTTTAATCTGTTCATCTGTTAATTTGTCATAACATTTGGGACATGATAAACCAATTTTGTATTTTTTGGATTTCATTTCCGATTTAGATATAGGCATTCTACAACCATTGCAGATTCCATATGTACCTGGCGAGGTATCTTTTTTTATTGTTACTCTATTATCAAAAACAAAGCATTCACCTTTCCATTTACTTTTATTTGGTTCAATTTTATTAAAATAATTAATTATACCACCTTTCAACATATAAATATTTTTATATCCATTTTTAAATAGATAGTTTGATGCTTTCTCACATCGTATACCGCCAGTACAAAACATGCCGACATTCTCATCTTTTTTAACATTGGATAGATAATTTTTAAATTCTCTAAAATTATTTGTATTTGGATTGATAGCTTTTTTGAATGTACCTATCTTATATTCAAATGGTTTTCGCGCATCTATAATCTTGGTATTTTTGAGACTTATAAAATTATTCCATTGTGACGGTGTAAGATATTTTTTTTTAAATTTTTTATCAAAATCATATCTTTCATTTATTGGAACTACTTCTGTTTTAATTTTAATTTTTGCTTTTAAAAAAGGGATAAAATTTGATCTATTAATATTTTGTATATCAAATTTAGATATATTTAATTCTGAAATTATTATTTTTTTTATACTATTAATGTTTTTAGATGAACCCGAAAGAGTACCATTTATACCTTCTGGTGATAAAATTATTAATCCTTTAATAGATAAATAATTAATTTTTTTAAAAAACAATTTTTTAAGTTTATTTAAATTATTTATTTTTTTAAATTTATAAAAAGATAAAATTGTAACCATTTATTTCCAGCAAATATAAAAGCCATCACCTATTGGCAGTATATATTTATTAATTTTAGTTTTTTTAACATGTGTATTAAAATTTTTTATTTTTGTATTTATTTTGTCTCTAGAGTTATTATTTATAACCTCACCCTTCCAAAGGATATTATCTACAATTATCATGCCTTTTTTATTTAGTAGTCTTAAAGATTTATTGAAATAGTTGATATAGTTTTCTTTATCAGCATCAATTAAAATTAAATCAAATTTTTTATTATTCTTGATTAATTTGTCTAAAGCAACATTGGCATTAGATATTTCTATTTTAATTTTATTTAAAACTTTTGCTTTTTTAAAAAAACTTTTAGCTATAATATTTCTGCCGTTATCAATGTCTATTGTATGTATCTTTCCATTTTTAGGAAGAGATAATGCCATCGACAAAGTGCTATAACCAGTAAATGTTCCTAGTTCTAAACAAGATTTAAAACTGTTAGATTTTATTAAAAATTGAAGAAAGTTTGCTTGCAATATTGAGATTTGTAATCTTTTAATATGTCCTAAGCTTTCATTATATTCTAAAAGCTCTTTTTGAACAAAATGAAGATTATCAGTATGTGAGAAAATATATTCGATCAACTTATGATCGATATTTATATTTTTATCCATTAAGCTTTTCTTTTAAAATTTTATTGATCAATTGAGGATTTCCCTTACCTTTGCTTTCTTTCATTACCTGACCAACAAAAAAACCAAATAATTTATCTTTACCGCTTTTATATTGTTTAACTTTGTCCTCATTTGAACTTAAAACTTTTTGTATTAAAGTTTCTAAAGCCTTTGGATCACTTTCCTGTTTTAATCCTTTTTCTTCAACAATAATACTTGGATCCTTATCTTCTTTAGACATTATCTCAAATATGGTTTTTGCAATTTTGCCTGAAATTGTTCCATCTGATATTAGATTTATGAGTTTTGATAAATTTTCTGAACTAATAGGACTTTGGCTAATCTCAAGATTTTTTTCATTTAAAAGTGCAAATAATTCACCAGTAATCCAATTTGCAGATAACTTAACATCAGATTTTTCTATTACTTTCTCAAAAAATTTCGAAGTCTCTAAATCTGAAACTAATATTGTTGCTTCATATGGGCTTAGTTTAAATTTTTCTATAAATCGGATCTTTTTTTGATCTGGTAGTTCTGGTATTTCTTTTTTAATTGTTTCAATAAATTTATCATCAAATTCAAGTGGTAATAAATCAGGATCTGGAAAATATCTATAATCATGGGCATCTTCTTTAGATCTCATAGATCTAGTTTGATTTTTTTTAGTATCAAATAATCTAGTTTCTTGATCAATAGAACCGCCCTCCTCTATTAATTCTACTTGTCTATTAGCTTCATACTCAATTGCCATTTGCATGAATTTGATTGAGTTTACATTTTTAATTTCACAACGGGTCCCAAACTTATCAGATCCAACTTTTCTGACAGATACATTTACATCGGCTCTTAACGAGCCTTCTTGCATATTTCCATCACAGGTTCCTAAATATCTCATAATTGATCTTAATTTTTTTATATATAAATTTACTTCTTCTGGAGATCTAAGATCAGGTTTACTAACAATTTCCATAAGTGCTACACCAGATCTGTTTAAATCAACTAAAGTACTACTTGGATCAATATCGTGAATACTTTTTCCAGCATCTTGTTCTAAATGCAATCTTTCTATACCAATAGTTTTTGGTCCTGATGGTAAATCTAAAACTACAGATCCTTCACCTACAATTGGATCTTTATATTGTGAAATTTGATATCCTTGAGGTAGATCTGCATAAAAATAATTTTTACGGTCAAATATAGATTTCTTATTTATTTTAGCATTTAAACCTATTCCAGTTTTAACTGCTTGTTTAACACAAAATTCATTGATTACTGGCAACATTCCAGGAAATGCCGCATCAACCAAACTTACTTGTGTATTAGGTTCTGATCCAAATTTTGTTGCAGATGATGAAAATAATTTTGAATCTGAAAGAACTTGAGCATGAACTTCTAAACCAATAACTACTTCATATTGTTTGCCATTTTTTTCAATTAAGTATTGATCTTTGTTCACTTGATCCACCAATCGTTTATATTTAATTTGAAATTAATTTTTTCTTCCATTGAATATGCAATATTTAAAATACCTTGTTCATCGAAAGGTTTTCCAATAATTTGAAGGCCTAATGGATATTTGTTTTTATCTAAACCTGCTGGTATAGAAATTCCAGGTAATCCCGCTAAATTAACAGGTACAGTGAATATATCATTTAAATACATTGAAACTGGATCATCTGTTTTATCACCAATTTTAAATGCAGAACTTGGAGTTGATGGAGTTAAAATTGCATCAACCTTATTAAATGCTTCATCAAAATCATTTTTAATAAGCATTCTTACTTTTTGAGCTTTTAAGTAATAAGCGTCATAATAACCCGATGATAATACATAAGTACCAATCATAATTCTTCTTTTAACCTCATCACCAAAACCTTGAGATCTGGTTTTTTCATACATATCAATTAGGTTTTCACCTTCAGCTCTAAATCCGTATTTAACTCCATCATATCTAGCTAAATTCGAGGAAGCCTCTGCTGGGGCAACTATGTAATAAGTAGGAAGAGCGTAATTTGTATGAGGTAAAGAAATATCAACAATCTCAGCTCCACACTCTTTTAAAAATTCTTTTCCCTTTTCCCATAATTTTTCAATTTCAGTAGGCATTCCATCCACTCTATATTCTTTTGGTATACCAATTTTTTTTCCTTTAATATTATTATTTAATTCTAATGAATAGTTTGGACGTTTAAAATCAATTGATGTTGAGTCTTTTTGGTCAAATGAACTCATAACCTCAAGTAACAACGCACAATCTTTAACATTTTTTGTCATTGGGCCCGCCTGATCTAAAGAGGATGCAAATGCTACTATGCCATATCTAGAACAACTGCCATAAGTTGGTTTTAAACCGACTGTTCCTGTAAAAGATGCTGGTTGTCTAATTGATCCACCAGTATCTGTTCCTATTGTTGCAGGTGTGAGTTTTGCTGCCAAAGCTGAAGCAGAACCTCCTGAAGATCCTCCAGGAACCAAATTATTATCAATTGGACTTATCACATTTCCAAAGTAACTTGTTTCATTTGAAGAACCCATTGCAAACTCATCACAATTTAATTTACCTAACAGGATAGCACCAGCGTCCCAAAGATTTTGTGTAACTGTTGACTCATATGAAGGAATAAAATTTTTTAAGATTTTACTGCTTGCTGTTGTTCTTACATTGTGAGTGCAAAACAAATCTTTTACAGCTAAAGGAATTCCAGGTAATTTTTTCTCAAAATCTGGTTTTGAGTCGAATTTTTTAGCAACTTTAATTGCCTGTTCAAATGTTTCCTCAACATATGTATTTAATTTTTTTGATGATTTTGATCTATCAACATAAGCAGATGTAACCTCAGTTGATGAAATTTCTTTGGATTTAATTTTATTTGCTAATTCGTTAAGTGTTAAATCAATTACATCCGTCATTATTCTACTACTTTCGGTACTACAAAATAATCTTTATTGTCTTTTGGTGAATTTTTAAGAATATCATCTCTAATATTTTTTGAAATAACTTGATCTTTTCTAAGCCTTAAAGTTGTCTCTGCAATAGATGTCAAAGGTTTGACTTTATCAGTATTTAATTGGTTTAATTGTTCAATCCATTTAAAAATTGAGTTTAAATCTTTCTCTAATTTCTTAGCTTTTTCATCTTCAATTGAGATCCTTGATAATTTAGATATATGTTTTACGGTTTTAAGATCTATAGACATATGATAAATAATTTTAAGGCAAATTATCATTATATTTAGAAAATACAATATGATCACAATTGATGAATTAAAGGTTCAATTAGACAATAAATCCAGATTATTAGGAATTGATATGGGCAGTAAAAGAATTGGTGTTTCAATATGTGACGAAAATAGAAAAATTGCAACACCATATAAAACTATTCAATTTACAGATTTAAATAATCTTATTTGTGGAATTAAAGAAATAATTTTGGAAAATAATATAAAATGTATTATTTTTGGATTGCCATTAAATATGGATGGTACAGAGGGTCCTTCTGCTCAATCAGTTAAAGATAAAGTTAAGTTAATAGAAAAAGAAATAATTATTCCGATAGTGTTGTGGGATGAGAGACTTTCAACTGTTGGATCATTCAATTTATCTAGCCAATTAGATATAAATGTATCAAAAAGAGTGAAAAATATAGATCAAAATGCAGCTACTTTCATATTACAAGGAGCCTTGGATTTTTTAAGTAAATAACACTTGATTATATGAAACAATATAGCTATAGAGTTTGCTTTAATGGCCATAGACACAAAAAAAGCTATTAAAAACTCTTCAAAACATCTTCTAGGTATTCAAGATTTAAAAGTTTCAGAAATAGAGCATATATTAAATGAAGCCCAACAATTTATTGATCTTAATAGAAGTAAAAACAAAAAATCAGATATCTTAAAAGGTAAAACGCAAATAAATTTATTCTTTGAACCATCTACAAGAACGCAAAGTTCTTTTGAATTAGCGGGCAAGAGATTAGGTGCGGATGTTATGTCTATGAATATAACCAATTCAGCAATTAAAAAAGGAGAAACGCTTATTGATACCGCAATGACATTGAATGCAATGCATCCAGATATAATTGTTATAAGACATCAAGATTCTGGTGCTTGTAATTTATTATCTCAAAAAGTTAATTGTGCAGTGTTAAATGCGGGAGATGGGCGTAGAGAACATCCAACTCAGGCATTACTGGATGCTTTAACAATAATTAATAGAAAGAAAAGTATCGAAGGATTGAAGATTGCAATTTGTGGTGACATTCTACATTCAAGAGTTGCAAGATCAAATATTTATCTACTAACAATGTTAGGAGCAAATGTTAACATTATTGGACCAACAAATTTGTTACCAAAAGATTTAGATAAATTTGGTGTAAATATTTTTACTGATATGAAAAAAGGTGTAAGGGATTGTGATATAGTAATGATGCTAAGGTTACAAAATGAAAGAATGTCAAGTTCTTACCTATCATCAAATAGGGAATATTATGAATATTATGGTTTATCACCTGAAAAGTTGGAGTTCGCTAAAACCGATGCATTAATAATGCATCCAGGCCCAATGAATAGAGGTATAGAAATAGATACTATGTTAGCAGATGATATAAATAAAAGTGTTATTAAAGAACAAGTTGAACTGGGTGTCGCTGTAAGAATGGCTTGTTTAAAAATATTTTGTAGTTAATGATTAAAAAAAAACAATATTTTCTTAATGCCCATGTAATAGATCCATTCAATTCCATTAACGAAATTGGTGGTTTGATTATCGATGAACAAGGAAAAATTGAGGCTGCAGGTAAAAGAGTTAATAAAATAAATATTCCAAACAGAGAAAAGTTTGTTGATTTAAAAGGAAAACATATTTTTCCAGGAATAGTAGATATGCGAGTTTTTGGTGGAGAGCCTGGATACGAATATAAAGAAAATTACAGATCTTTAAGTGAAGCAGCTTTAGCAGGGGGTATTACGTCAGTTGTAACAATGCCCAATACTAAACCTGTAATTGATAGTGTGTCCATTGTTGATTTCATTCAAAGAAGAGGCCGAGATAAATCAAAAATAAATATATTTCCTACAGCAACTTTAACCAAAGGTGCAGAGGGAATGAATATGTGTGAATTTGGTCTTTTAAAAAATAAAGGCATTGTTGGTTTCACGGACGGCATAAAATCAATTCAAAACCCAAGGGTCATGTCTAGAATTATTAAGTCAGCTTATGACTTTGACTGTTTAGTAATACAACATGCAGAAGATCAAGAATTATCTAAGGACGGCATGATAAATGATGGAATTATATCTACCAAATTAGGTATACCTGGAATTTCTGACCTTGCCGAAAAAATTATTATTGAGAGAGATCTAAGTTTATTAGAGGAGACAAATTGCAGATATCATATTTCTCAGATCTCAAGTCGAAAATCTCTTGATTTAATTAATTACAAAAAAGATGCAGTCAATTTTACAACAGGTGTATCTATTAACAATCTTGCACTAAACGAAAATGATATTGGTGAATTTAGAACTTTTTTGAAACTTTCACCTCCTCTTAGGACAGAAGAAGATAGAATTTCATTAATAGAAGGAATTAACAAAAACCTTATTGATGTATTAGTGTCAGATCACAAACCTGAAGATGAGGAGTCAAAAAGACTGACATTTTCTCAAGCAGCAACCGGTGCATCAGGTATAGAGACTTTATTAAGTCTTGCGCTTGAACAATTCCATAATGGCTCAATTAAATTAGAAAAAATTATCGAACTAATCACTCACAACCCAGCAAAAATTTTAAAAATAAATAAGGGAAATTTGAGTGTAGGATCTGATGGGGATTTTTGTGTTGTAGATATAAATAAGCCTTGGATTGTTAAAAAAGAAAACCTGGTATCAAAATCCAAAAATACATCTATAGAGGGAAGAAAATTACAAGGCAAAGTGGTAAGTACTTTTGTAAAAGGCAAAGAATTATTTAAAATAAAATGAAATTAGAGATAATTATAATTTTTTCGTATTTTTTAGGGTCAATACCATTTGGATACCTCTTAACAAAAATTTTTTTACAAAAAGATATAAGAGAAATTGGATCTGGAAATATAGGTGCAACAAATGTCCTAAGAACAGGAAATAAATATATTGGCTACACAACACTACTTTTAGATATTCTCAAAGCTATAATTCCAATAATTTTTGTTAAATTTTATTATATAGATTATTTATATATTGCCTCTTTGTGTGTTTTTTTAGGTCATGTTTTTCCAATTTGGTTAAAATTTAAAGGAGGCAAAGGAGTAGCAACGTATGTTGGAATACTCTGTTGCTTAAATATTTATCTTGGAATTGCCTTCGGTATAGTTTGGTTAATATCTTTTTTTATATTTAAATATTCATCTTTATCTTCTTTATTAGGAAGTTTATCTATACCAATAGTTAATTTTTTTATCTTAAAAGAAGAAGTAATATTTTTCTTTATAATAATGTTTGTCTTAATTTTTTATACACATCGTGAAAATATAAAAAGACTGCTAAATCGCAGTGAATCTAAAACAAAAATTTATTAATTTGACTACACATATATTTTTTGTGTAGTTTAAATAAATATGAATCTTGTAATTGTTGAAAGTCCGGCAAAAGCTAAAACTATTAATAAATATTTAGGTGGAAATTATACTGTTTTAGCAAGTTATGGTCATATTAGAGATCTTCCTTCTAAAAATGGATCAGTTAACCCTGAAGATAAATTTAAAATGATTTGGGAATTAGATAGTTTTTCAAAAAAATATTTAAAAGATATTACTGACGCTGCAAAAAAATCAGATAAAATAATTTTAGCTACTGATCCCGATCGTGAAGGTGAAGCAATTGCATGGCATGTAAAAGAATACTTAGATGAAAAAAAACTTTTAAAAGATAAAAAAATTGAAAGAGTTGTTTTTAACGAGATTACAAAAAAAGCTGTAACAAGCGGAATTGACAATCCTAGAAATATTGAATCAAATTTAGTTGATGCATATATGGCGAGACGTGCACTTGATTATCTTGTTGGATTTAATATATCTCCTATTCTTTGGACTAAATTACCGGGCTCAAAATCTGCTGGGAGGGTTCAATCTGTAGCTTTAAGATTATTAACCGAGAGAGAACATGAAATAGAGCAATTCATCCCAGAAGAATTTTGGACCCTTAATGTTAATTTTAAAACCATTAATGGTGATATTTTAAATTCTAATTTGGTACTTCTTAATAATAAAAAAGTTGAAAAATTTTCATTCAAAAATAAAGAAGATATAAATGAAGCAACTGAAACAATTAAAAAAGGAAAATATCAAATTACAGACATAACATCCAAAATTTATACCAGAAATCCTCTAGGTCCTTTTACAACATCAACTATGCAACAAACCTCTTCAAGCAAATTAGGTTTTGGTGCATCAAGAACAATGCAAATAGCTCAAAGATTATATCAAGGTATAGATATTGAAGGAGATACAGTTGGTTTGATTACTTATATGAGAACTGATGGAACAAACGTATCAAAAGATGCTATTTCTGATTTTAGAAGTTTTATAAAAACTTCATACGGAGAAAATTATCTACCTAAGGAGCCAAATAACTATTCTGGAAAAAAAGCTAAAAATGCTCAAGAGGCACATGAAGCAATAAGACCAACAGATATTACAAGGACACCTGAAAGTATGAAAAAATTTTTAAGCACTGATCAAATTAAATTATATGATCTTATATGGTCACGAGCACTTTCGTCACAGATGGAAGCGGCAAAATTTGACAGAAAAACTATTACAATAACATCTACAGACAATCAAAATCAATTTAAATGCTCTGGATCTACAATTAACTTTGATGGATTCTTAAAATTGACAAGAATTGAAGATGAAGATGAAAAAATTTTACCTAATGTTAAAAAAGAAGAGGTCTTAATTAGAGAATTCATTGATGAACAACATTTTACTCAGCCGCCTCCAAGATATTCAGAAGCTAGTCTAGTAAAAAAACTTGAAGAATTAGGTATTGGAAGACCATCAACTTATGCAAGTATTATATCTGTAATATCAAACAGAGGATACGCTGACGTAGTTAATAAACGTTTTTTTCCAACAGATAGGGGTAAATTATTATCAGCATTTTTAGAAAAGCTTTTTGCAAAATATGTAGATTATGGATTTACTGCAGGACTAGAAGAGCAGTTGGATGATATTACATCTGGCAAAGAGGAATGGGTAAAAGTACTTGAAAATTTCTGGAAGGACTTCAACCATAACGTTTCGGATGTTAAAGAAAAAAGAACAAGAGAAGTATTAGATCTATTAAATGAAAGTCTAGGTGGACTTATCTTTGAATCAGATGAAAATGGAAAAATTAATAGAAAATGTAAGCTA
Organism: uncultured Pelagibacteraceae bacterium; assembly: GCA_902553695.1. Taxonomy (GTDB): domain Bacteria; phylum Pseudomonadota; class Alphaproteobacteria; order Pelagibacterales; family Pelagibacteraceae; genus Pelagibacter. The sequence continues at coordinate 17,759 of CACDLR010000016.1, forward strand.
TGTGACAATGGAGAATTAAGCTTAAAAAATAGTTTTAGAGGTGGTGCTTTTATAGGTTGCTCAAATTATCCGGAATGTAAATTTACAAGACCTCTTTCAAAAACTAAAGCAAACGATCAAATTGCTTTAGCTGAACCTAAATTAATTGGTCAAAATGAAAATGGAAAGGAAATCTATTTAAAAAATGGAAGATTTGGCCCATATCTTCAATATGAAATGTTAGCGGAGGAAACAGCTACAAAAAAAAAGAAAAAGAAAAATAATAAAGAGAATTTAAGAAATGTATCCATTCCAAAGGGTATAGAAATTGATCAAATTGATTTAGATAAAGCAAAATATTTATGTTCTTTACCAAAAGTTATTGGTCAACATCCTGAAAATGGAAAAGACATAACCGTAAACTCTGGAAGATTTGGACCCTACCTAAAGTGTGAAAACAAATCAGCAAGATTAGAGAATGTTGATGAACTTTTTACCATTGGTTTAAATAGGGCGATTACACTTATTGCTG
>CACDLR010000017.1 GCA_902553695.1 uncultured Pelagibacteraceae bacterium
AAATTGATAGATTTTGTGACACTTTAATTAAGATTAAACAAGAAATTGAAAAAATTAAATCAGGCGAATTTGATAAAATAGACAATCCAATTAAAAATGCTCCTCATACGGACGCTGAGCTTGCTTCAGATAATTGGGAACATAAATATACGAGACAAGAAGCGGCATATCCATCAAAATTTTTAAGAGCTAATAAATTTTGGCCACCAGTTGCAAGAGTTGACAACGTATATGGTGATAAGAATATTTTTTGCACATGTCCAAGCATGGATGAATTCAAAGAAGATGCTGCATAATTCTTAATGAAAATAGCTGTAATTGGATCTGGCATATCTGGATTAAGTGCAGCTTACTACTTATCAAAAAACCACAAAGTTGACTTATTCGAAAAAGATAATCATTTTGGTGGGCATTCGCACACATTAGACTTAAATTTAAAAAATAAAAAAATATCAGTAGACATTGGTTTCATAGTTTTTAATTATAAGACTTATCCAAATCTAATTAATTTTTTCAAAGACAATTCAATCGAGATTGAAAAAAGCAATATGTCATTTTCAGTATCTGTAAAAGATACTAATTTTGAATATTGTGGCAAGGGTATTTCAGGGATGTTTAGTAATAAATCAAATATATTTAACTTAAAATTTTTAAATATGTTTTTCGATTTAATAAAATTTTATAAAAAAAATAACAATTTAACAATATATGATAATAATTTAACTCTTGGAGAATATCTTACAAAGGAAAAACTATCAAAAGAGTTTACCGATTATCATATTATTCCAATGGTTGCTGCAATATGGTCTATGCCACCTTATGAGGCTAGCCAAATGCCATTAAGTTTTTTTTTGAAATTTTTCCAAAATCATGGCTTGTTTAAATTAAAAAATAGACCTCAATGGTACACAGTTAAAAATAGAAGCAGAGCATATGTTAATAAAATTCTCAATAAGATAAGTGGTGAGCATTATAAAAATTATAAAATAAATTTAATTAAAAGACACAAAGAAAATATTGAAATATTTTATGGAGAAAAAAATGAATTCTTCATTTATGACAAAGTAGTTATAGCAACACATGCAGATGAAGCCTTATCAATTTTAGAAAAGCCGACAGATGAAGAAAAAAATTTACTTTCAAATTTCAAATATAAAAATAACTTAGCTGTAATACATACTGATAAAAAACAAATGCCTAAAAATAAAAAGGCATGGAGTGCATGGAATGCAAAACTGAGTAAAAATGTTAGAGAAAATTCATCAATAACTTATTGGTTAAACCTATTACAGAATTTAAAGATAGATGAAGATATTTTTTTATCACTAAATCCTTTTGATAATATTGAAGAAGAAAAAATACTTAATAAAGTAACATTTACACACCCTTATTATGATAAATTAGCTCTAGAAAATCAGACAAGATTAAAAAAAATTCAAAATGTAAATAATACCTTATTTTGTGGTAGTTATTTCGGGTATGGTTTCCATGAAGATGGAATAACATCTGCAATAGATATGTTAAAATCATTTCATGATTAAGTATTCAAAGATTTACGCTGGAAAAGTAATACATACAAGATTTAAACCAAAAAAACATCACTTTAAGTATAATGTTTTTAGTCTGTTAATTGATTTAGATGAAATAAATGAACTAGATATTAATTTAAAATTTTTTTCATTTAATAAATTTAATTTAATTAGTTTTTTTAATATCGATCATGGAGATAGAGATGGTCGCGATATTAAAAATTGGGTTAAAGAAAATTTAATAAAAAAGAAAATTAAATTTCAAAATATTAGAGTGGAAATACTATGTTATCCAAGAATAATTGGTTATGTGTTTAATCCACTTTCAATCCTATATATTTATAATGAGAAAAATGAATTAATTTCAATTTTTTATGAAGTAAAAAATACGTTTGGAGAACAACATACCTATATTTTTGAAACTAAAGATCAAAAATTAATAGAAAATAAATGTTACAAAAAGTTTTATGTATCACCTTTTATTGACATGGATTGTGAATATAACTTTAGCGTGACAAAGCCAGGAGACTCTATATCTGTAATAATTAATCAACATGATAAAGAAGGTAAGCTTTTATTTGCCTCACAAGATGGAAAAATACAGGATTTAACATCTAAAAACTTAATAATTAATTATTTAAAACATCCACTAATGACTTTTAAAGTAATAGTTGCAATACATTATGAAGCATTCAAACTTTGGTTTAAAAAAGTAAAATTAGTTAAAAAAAAAATAAAAGTTTTAAATAAAATAACTTTTGAGACCAATGAATATAAATAATATTTCAGACAAAATAGTTTTTAGAATGTTAAAGCATATTAAACATGGTGTATTAGAGCTGACAAATCATGATAACCAAAAATATGTTTTTGGAACAGACTCTACTGGATTAGATGTAAGTCTAAAGATTAATAAGCCAGGCTTCACTTACAAAATAATTAAAAGTGGAAGTGTGGGATTAGCAGAAGCCTATATGAAAGGTGATTTTGAAACAAATAATCTTTCTAACTTAATAGAATTAACAGCGAAAAATATTAATATAGTATATAAATTTTCAGGAATTTTTGATTTTCCATTAATTAATATGATTAAGAATTTTATCGTAAAGAATACCAAAACTAAAAGTAAAGAAAATATTGCTAAACACTATGATCTTGGAAATAATTTTTTTTCTTTGTGGCTAGATAAATCCTTAACTTATTCAAGTGCTATTTTCGATAGTGAAAAAAAAGATTTAGAGTCTGCTCAATATAATAAATATTTAAAATTAATTAATTTAATTCAACCAAAGTCAGGTGATAAAATTTTAGAAATAGGATGTGGATGGGGAGGCTTTGCCGAATATGTTGGGAAGAATTTAGATGTAAAATTAGATTGTATTACAATTTCAAAAAAACAATATGAATTTGCAAAAGAGAGAATATATAAACAAAATTTAAATCATAAAATTAATATAGAATTAAAAGATTATAGAGATGTTAATGAAAAATATAATTCAATTGCATCCATTGAAATGATTGAGGCAGTAGGCCAAAACTATTTGGACAGTTATTTTAAATCTATTAAAAATAATTTAACTACCCACGGCATAGCCGCTATTCAAGCAATCGTTATAGATGATAAGTTATATAAAAGATATAAGACAAAAGAAGATTTTATTCAAAAATATATATTTCCAGGGGGTTTTTTGCCGTCAAAAAATAGTTTAGAACAACTCTCAATAAAAAATGGTTTGACGCTTGATTTGATGAACTCATATGGTGAGCATTACTCAGACACTTTAAGAATTTGGCGTGACCAATTTTTAAAAAAATGGGATTTAATTTCAAAGCAAGGATTTGACTTAACTTTTAAAAAAATGTGGGATTTTTATTTGTCATATTGTGAAGCAGGCTTTAAATCAAAAAATATTGATTTAATACAATTCTCACTACAAAACAAATAAATATTTTATGAAAATTTATAAATTTTTTAATTTAATTTTATTGATAATTTTTACCCAATTTATTACAAGTTGTTCATCAAATAGTTCTATGAAACCAGAAGATTTTAAAGATAAAAAACCGAGATTAATAATTGAAGAATATTTAGCGGGTGAAGTAAAAGCTTGGGGTATTTTACAAAATAGATCAGGTAAAGTTACAAGACAATTTTCTGCAACTCTAAATGGCAAATGGGACGGAGCACAATTGATTTTAGATGAGATATTTAATTGGGATGACGGAGAAATTCAAAATAGACAATGGAAAATTAATAAAATTGATGAACATAATTACGAAGGAACAGCAGGTGATGTGGTTGGAAAAGCAAAGGGATTTTCATATGGACCAGCATTCAAATTTGAATATGTTTTATTAGTTCCAGTAAAAGGCAGAGAAATGAAAATCACTTTTGACGATTGGATTTTTATGCAAGATGAAAAAGTTGCTATCAATAGAGCAAAGATGACAAAATTTGGAATTAGAGTTGCCGATCTAACAGTAGTTTTTGTAAAAGATTAATCCTTTTTTTGAAACTTTGTTCCTTTTTTTACTAGATTAAAATATAATTTACTCGGCAACAACTTAAAAAACTTAAGAGTTAAAGTTAGTTCTTTAGGGAAATGTATCTCAAAGTTATTTTTTTTAACTAATCCTTCAAAGATTTTATCTGCTGCAAATTCTGGAGTCTTTAAAAATGGCATTTTAAAATCATTTTTATCTGTCATCGGTGTTTTTATAAAACCAGGTGAAACTAAACACACTCTTACATTATGTCTTTCAAAATCAAAATATAAACTTTCTGCTAAGCTAATCAACGCAGATTTTGACGGTCCATATCCTGTTGTATTTGGTAAACCTCTATAACCTGCAATAGAAGATACAATTGTTATTATTCCAGACTTTTTATTTTTAAAATATTCTTCAACAGCTTTAATACAATATAAAGTACCAAAAAAATTTACTTTGAAAACATTTTCTATTTGTTCAACATCTATATCTTTTTCTTCTTTTGGACTCCAAGTTCCCGTCGAAAAAAAACAAATGTCTATATTTCCAAAATGTTCTTTTATTTTGTTGAATATTTCTTTACACTTAATTTTGTCAGTAACATCTAATGGAAAAGACTTTATATTTTCATTTGATTCGGAAATCTCTTTCAATAAATTTTCTCTTCTAGCTGAGATTGCGACATTCCAACCCTCATTTGCAAATTTTAATGCTAATGATTTGCCAATACCGCTACTTGCGCCTGTTATCCACACTACTTTTTTATTCATAAATTAATATTGTATTTAATTATTAATTTAATTTATGCTAGTAATTATTTTATGGAAGATGTTGTAGTTATAGGTGGGGGCATTATTGGTGCTTCTGCTGCTTATTTTCTCTCAAAAGAAGGTCGAAAAGTAAAAGTTATTGAGAGAGATCCGACGTATAAAAATGCCTCTTTTCCTTTATCTTTAGGTGGTTTCAGAAGACAATTTTTTCAAAAGGAAAATATTCTATTAGGAAAATTTGCTAAAGAATTCATATTTAATATATCAGAGACCTTAAAAACAGAAAAAAATCCAAATCCGACAGCAAGCATGGTTGCAAATGGATATCTATTAATGTTTGGTCCAGAACATGCTGATGAACAATATAAAGCATTAGAAAACCATAAGGCATGTGATGCAGGTACGAAAAATATTAAAGGAACCGAACTCTCAAAATATTTTCCATACGTAAATTCTGATGGAATTGAAACTGCAACTTTTACAGACAATAAAACCGAAGGTTGGATTGATCCTTTTATGTTTCATGCAGCTTTAAAGAGTAAGGCAATTGAATTAGGAGCAGAATTTATTAAAGGTGAAGTCAAAAGTCTAAATGAAATTAATGCAAAAACAATTGTCTCAGCAGCTGGTTGTTGGACGAAAGAATTGTTAGAAGATATTCCGGTAGTTCCTCAAAAACATACAGTTTTTAGAGTAAAGTGTCCTAAACATATTCCAGAGATGCCGTTGACTGGAGATTTAACCACTGGTGTTTATTGGAGACCAGAGGGAAAAGAATATTTAGCAGGATCACCTATCTCAGTATTTGATGCGAATGATTTAGAACCTGCGTGGAATGATTTTGAAGAACTTGTATGGCCAGCGTTGGCTAAAAGGATACCTGTTTTTGAAGAACTGAAATTAACTGGAGGTTGGGCTGGATATTACGATTGTAATAAACTCGATAATAATGCAGTTGTAGGAAAGCATCCTAAATATGAAAATGTTTATATGGCTACAGGTTTTACAGGCAGAGGATTGATGCAAGCCCCAGGAATAGGGAGAGCTCTAACGGAGTTGATAACGACCGGTTCTTATCAAACTATAGATATAAGCGCCTTTTCAGTTGAGAGAGTTTTAAATAGTGAAGTTAGACACGAACCCTACGTATTATAATTTTTTTACATATATTCCCATAACTCCATTGAATATAGAAACACTAAATATTAAAAACTGTCCTTTAAAAGTATAAAAATCAAACATTGGATAAGATCCAAGAGCAATACTTAATAAAATATATGTAATTACAAAAGGTTTATAAAATTTTTTTAATAAATTTACCATTTAGGTATATTTATCTTACTTCTGCTTCTTTTTCTTTTGGGGATATTTCAGTTTTAAATTTATTTGATATTTTTTGAACATTAACAGCAGATACTTTATATTCTGCACATTTAGTTTCTTCATCTTTACCATCACCTGTAACCATATTAACCATATGTTCTGGGAAATGAAATGTTGTGAAAACAATTCCTTCTTTTACTTTATCAGTAACTTCAACTTTTAATGATACCTCACCTCTACCTGAATATAGCCTTGCAATATCCCCAGTATTTAACTCTCTACTTTTAGCATCACTTGGGTGTAACAATAAAATATCTTCGTCTACTATTTTTAAGTTTTTTGTTCTCCTAGTCATTGTTGCAGCATTATAATGTTGCAAAACTCTACTTGTTGTTAAAATTAGAGGATATTCTTTTTTATTATTTTTTAACTCAGTAGACTCTTGCCAGTTGAAAGATTTTAGTCTTCCTTTTCCTAATTTAAATTCTTTTTCATGTAAAATTTTTGTATCTGTTCCGTCCTCTTTTACTGGCCATTGTAAACCTAATTTACCGAGTCTTTCTCGAGTAATTCCTTTAAAGAATGGAACAACATCAGCTACTTCTGCTAATACTTGGTCTGCATCGTAAGTGGGTTGATCATACCCTAGTTTTTGCATCATATCGGTTACAATAACTCCATCAGGTTTAGTTCCTGGCAAAGGCTCTGCAGCTTTATTTACTCTTTGAACTCTTCTTTCGGTATTAGTAAAAGTTCCATCTTTTTCTAAGAAAGTAGTCCCTGGTAATACTACATCAGCTAATTTTGCAGTTTCACTCATAAAAATTTCTTGTACTACTAATAAATCTAGAGACTCCATCGCTTTTATAACATGAGCACTATTAGGGTCAGTTTGAACAATATCTTCACCAATTATCCATAACCCTTTAACCTCCTTATTTATAGCTGCATCAAAGATTTCAGGAATTTTTAATCCTGCTTTAGTTGGATGAACTACTCCATATTTTTCTGTATAAAATTCCTGGATTTTTTTATCAGCTACTGGAAAATAACCAGCACCCTGATGCGGTTGACATCCCATGTCTGCGGCGCCCTGAACATTATTTTGTCCTCTGAGTGGATTAACTCCAACACCTCTTCTACCAATATTTCCTGTTATCATAGCTAGGTCTGCGATAAGCATTACTGTTTTTGAACCCTGTTCATGTTCTGTAACCCCTAATCCATGAAATTCCATTGAGTTATTTGCCGTAGCATATGCAATTGCAGCTTCTTTAACTAATTGTTTATCAACACCCGCTACATTTGCTAAATGATTAATATCTAAACTATTTATATGATTTAAAAATTCTTCGAATCCTTCTGTTCTTTTTTCAACAAAATCTTTATTTAACAAATTTCCTTTTACTATGAAGTATAGCATCATATTAAGCACAGCTACATTTGAACCAGGTTTTAATTTAATATGATAATCAGCTAGTCTTGCAAGCTCAGTTGTTACAGGATCTAATACAATCAATTTTTTACCCTTCATAACTTGTTGTTTAATTTTTGCTCCAGTCACTGGATGTGCATTAGTTGGATTTGCTCCAATTACGATAAACAAATCTGCATGATAAATGTCTTCTGTGGAATTTGTTGCTGCTCCTGTACCAAAAGTTTGCTGCATCCCCCATGCAGTTGGAGAGTGACAAATTCTTGCACAACAGTCTATATTATTTGTTCCAACTACAGCTCTTATCATTTTTTGGAACACATAATTTTCCTCATTTGTACACCTTGCAGAAGAAATTCCCGCAATTGCATCAGGACCGTTCTCTTTTTTTATTTTTTCCAATTTATTTTTAATATACTCATAAGCTTCATCCCAGGAAGCTTCTTCAAATTTCCCACTTCTTTTGATAAGTGGACTTCTTAATCTATCAGGATGGTCATAAAAACCAAAAGCATATCTGCCCTTAATGCATGTATGTCCTGCATTAACCTCTGTTTCTTTTGGTGTATCAATTGCAACAACTTTTCCATCTTTAATAGACGCTTCTAGATTACATCCCACTCCGCAATAAGAACAAGTTGTTCTAACTTTTTTATCTACTTTTGCAGATTTTGATTGAAATACATCAGATATAGCATCTGTTGGGCATGTATGTGCACAAGCTCCACAAGATACACAAGATGAGTCCCCAAACATCATGTCATTATCTGTAGTTATTCTAGATTCAAATCCTCTTCCACTCATTGTTAAAACAAATGAACCTTGAATTTCATCACAAGCTCTTACACATCTTCCACAGTTTATACAGTTATCTAAATTCATTCTCATGTATGCATGAGAGGTATCTTTTGGAATTCCTTTGTGTTGTTTTGGATTGTTATATCTATGTTCTTTAATTCCTAGATCATTTGCTACAGTTTGTAGCTCGCAATTTTGATCAACCTCACAAGTGCTGCAATTCATTGGATGGTCGGAAATGACAAGTTCTACTATGTTTTTTCTTAAACTTTCTAAAGTTTCATTATTTGTGAACACATGCTGATTTTCACCTATTGGCGTATGACATGAAGCAACAACTTTTGTGGGACCATCTTTTTCTAAAGCGACTTCAACAGAACAAACTCTACATGCTCCATAAGGCGCTAAATTAGGATCATCACATAACGTAGGTACTTTTCTTTCTCCAAGATAACTTTTTACAAATTTTAAAATAGAGTTATGGTTTGGACCTATTTCATAAGGTTTTCCATCTATATATGCAATTTTTCTTTTTTCAGAGCTCATTAATTGTCTTTAAGTATATCATTTTTCATTTCATCACCAAAATACTTTAAGATGTTCATTATAGGCGTTGGTATAGCTCCACAAAGTGCGCATAAACAACCTTTTTTCATAGTGATTAAGAGTTCATTTAGTAATTTTAATGGAATTTTTGATGTTCCTTTTTTCAATTGATCAAACATTTCCTTTCCTCTGTAAGATCCGAGTCTTCCTGGAAAACATTTGCCACAAGATTCTTCAGCTGAAAATTCAAATAAATGATGAATATACTCAGCCATGCTAAAATTTTTTGGTATACTAACAACACTAGCATGTCCTAACATAAAGCCTGCAGCTGTAAATTCTTGAAAATCTAAATTTAATTTTTCAATTTCTTTTACTGGAACAACTCCTCCCAAAGGTCCACCAATTTGAAATGCTTTTACTTCTTCTTTTAATCCTCCACCAAATTCTTCAAATATTTTTTTCATTGGAGTTCCCATATCTATTTCATATACGCCTGGTTTGTTAAAAAAACTATCTAGACATACAAGTTTAGTTCCTGCAGATTTTTTATTTCCTATTGATGAAAATTTTTCAGCACCATTTAATAATATTCCAGTAGCTGCTGCTAAAGTTTCCACATTATTTACTACTGTTGGTTTTTTGTATAACCCTTCTGTTACAGGAAAAGGTGGCCTGACATCTACTTCAGCTCTTCTTCCTTCTATTGATGCTATTAATGCAGTCTCTTCACCACATATATAAGCTCCCTGGCCTATACATATGTTTAAATCAAAAGAAAAGTTAGTACCTAAAATTTTATCACCTAATAATCCTGCTTGCTTTAATGCATTAATACTTCCATTAATTGCTTCAATAGATTTTGGATACTCACCTCTGATATAAAGTACACCTTCATCACTTCCGATTACATAGCCACAGATAATCATTCCAAATAAAACTTTCAAAGGCTGATCTTCTAATAAATATCTATCAGAGAAGGCTCCAGAGTCCCCTTCATCTGCATTACACACTACATATTTTTTTTCAGACTTTGCTTTGCTACAGAAATCCCATTTCATTCCAGTTGGAAATCCAGCACCACCTCTTCCAGTTAGATTTGATGACAGTAGTGAATTTACAATTTCCTTTTTATCGGTTTTGATGAGTTTATTTAAACTATCTTTAAATTGATCAAGATTTGATAATTTATCATCCATCAGAAAACTTGTTGTTGCAAAACTCTTAGAAATATATTTTTCTTGTTTTATATTTTCTCCACTAATGATTTTATCTATTTGATTAATATCTTTCCCGGCATAATTCTCTCCATCATAATGAAATGCATGATTTTCATAACAATGACCTAAGCAAAACATCTCTCCAACTTTGTCTTCACCTAGTTTTTCTTGTAATTTTTCTTTTAAAGTTTCTTGAGTACCTGCACACATACATGCACTGCCATTACAAACAAATGCTTTTTTTTCCCTATGAGATGGTCTTAAAAATTCATAAAAACTTTCAGCCCCATGTATTGTGGAAACGCCCATTTTATATTCATTAGCAATTTCCTTCATACCAGTGTCATTTTTCGATTTAAGTGATCTTTCTGATATTTTTTGGAACAGGTTATTTTTTAGACCAATTCTCCCAGATAGATTGCTTATATTTTTTGACATATTTTAATTTAGCTACTTAATATAATTCTTTTCTTATTACTATAAATATTAAAGCTACTCTCTTTTACAAAACCTAATAGAGTCATGTCAAAACGTTTAGCAAGATCAATAGCGAGACTCGTGGGCGCACCCACACCAGCCATAACCCCAATATTACCCATTAAACCCTTCTGAACTAATTCAAAATTCAACCTTCCAGAGCAAGCAATGAATTGTTTCTCTGGATTAAGTATTTTTTTAGAAATTGAATGACCAATAAGCTTGTCCAATGCATTGTGTCGACCAACATCTTCCTTGATTGCAATGACATTTCCACTCACATCAATTAAGGCACTAGCATGTATGCCTCCTGTTTTTGAAAATTCGGATTGTTCGTTCATCAATAATTTAGGCGACTGTAATATAATTTTTTCATTAATTAGAGGGAATGTTAAATCTAGTTTATTTTCTTTAATTACCTGAATGGCATCTAGTGAAGTTTTTCCACATACCCCACATGAGGAATTTGTAACAAAATTTCTTTTCAATTTTCCTATTTCTATATTATCGATATTACCAATTTTTGCTTCAATTATATTTTGCAATTCATAATCACCAGAAACATCTCCTTTATGTTCTATAGATTCAATATCATTAATATTTGTAATTATTCGTTCATTAAATAAAAAACCTTTAATTAAATCTTCATCATTACCAGGCGTCCTCATTGTAATTGAAATATTTTCTACTTCCCATTTATTATTTTTTTTATATTTAAGACGCATCTCTAAAGGCTCTTCAACTGAAACTGAATCTTTTATTTCTTCTAATTTTGAATTTTTTAATTTTGAGATGTTATATTTAATATCCATTTTATTTAGGGTATTTTTTTTTTAATACAAATCTATTTAATACTACTCCAAATACTAAAACAATAATTGAACCAAGTATAATTGGACTAATTAAATATTCAAAAGATACACCACCAATAATAACTATAATTGGATTTCCTCCTGCTGGTGGGTGAGTTACATTTAATAAAATCATAAGACAAACTCCTAAACCTGTAGCTAAAGGAATTGTGATATATATTGGGAGAGGAATAAATTTTAAAACAACTATACCTATAAAGGCAGTTAAAACATGACCAAAGAAAATATTTTTTGGTTGCGCAAATGGACTTTCTGGATATCCATATAATAAAACCATAGATGATCCAAAAGATGCAATTAAAAATAAACCAAAAGATGTTTTATAAGTAAGATATGTTAAAGCACCAATCGTTATAGTCGAGAAAAGGCCTGCTAAAATTGATTTCAATAAATGATCTTTTTCCATTTTATGATTTTAAAGCTTTTGAAACAGTTTTGAAAGGTAATAGAATACATTCTTTTCTTGAAATATTTTTCTCATTGAAAAGTTTTTCTAAAGGTTTCCATTCTTTAGCAAATTTAAAATTATTATTTTTAAAAAAATCGTTAACAAATTCAATGAGCTCATTAATTTTAATCAAGGATTTATCGATTGACAATTTAGATAATAAACTCGCAGATGCTTGGCAATAAATACAAGATTTACACTGATAACCCATATCTATGATCTTATTATCTTTAACTACTAAGCTAATTTCAATTTCATCACCACATATTTTACTTTTATATTTTGAATTATGTGTAAAATTTTTAATATCTTTATTGTTTTTCGTATCAGCTGCTATTTGTAAAATTTCAAGGTCCATTTATAAAACTTTAATTAAAAATTTATTTGATTTATATTTCTTTTAATGAAAGAGCACAATATTTTAGGTGTCATTTTAGCAGGCGGCAAATCGTCAAGATTTGGAAGCAATAAGTCTTTATCCAATTTATCAAACTCAAAATTAATTGAACATGTTATAAACAAAATTAATAAATATTTCTTAGAAATTTTGATTGTTTCAAATGATAGTAAATTAATTTTTAACGATCCTAATATTAAAATTATTAAAGACTGCAAAGAGGGTTACTTAGGACCTTTAATTGGAGTTTTGTCAGCAATGAAATATGCAAATCAAAACAATAAATATAATTGGTTAATAACATTTCCATGTGACACTCCCTTCTTCGATCAAACAATAATTGAGAAAATGATACAAAAAATATCCTCAAAAAAAGAAAAAATTTTCTTAATTAAAGAAAAAGAACAAAGACATAATATCTTTGGTGCTTGGTCAACAAGTTTAGAAAAAATATTAGAGAAAGATTTAAATAATAATTTTAGAAAAGTTGATTTATGGGCAAATAAAATTGGCTGCAGCTATATAGAAAAAGATATAAAAAAAGAAAATGAATTTTTAAACATTAACACAAAAGAAGATTTAGAATTAGCAGAAAAAATATATAATAAAAAATGATTTCATATAAACATGCTATTAATAAATTAAAAAAGTTTCATCTTTCAACCAAATCAGAAACTATATTTTCTAAAGATTCTTTATATCGAATATGCACTGAAAATATTTATTCTAGACTTAATTATCCAGCCTCTGATAATTCAGCATTTGATGGTTTTGCTATTAATTCTGCTGAAACTAAAAAAGCAAGTGAAAATAATAAAATTAAATTTAAAATATTAAAAACAATCGCTGCAGGAGATAACCCAAATATTAAAAAAATACAAAAAAATTCATGTATTGAAGTAATGACAGGTGCAGTTATCAGTAAACCTTTTGACACAATAGTTCCTTATGAAAAATCTAAAGTAATTAAAATAAAAAATTTCAATTATTTGATTATAGATAAAAAAATAAAAAAATTTAATAATCTTCGACACGCTGGAAGCGACTATAAAAAAGGTCAGTTAGTTATAAAAAAAGGTGACATAATAAAGCCATCAGATATTTTAGTCCTAAAAACACTTGGTATAAAACATGTAAAAGTAAAAAAGAAAATTAAAATTATATTTTTTGCTACCGGGAATGAAATAACTAACAAAGAAAATATTCCAAACTGGAAAGTAAGAAATTCTAATGGAATATATATAAAATCTTTTTCAAAAATTTTACCTTTAGAAATAAAAGAAAAATCTATTTTAAGAGACAAAGATGAAAGAAAATTTTTAAGACAGTTAAAGGAAAATATTAAAGACAAAATTGATATAATTATTACCATCGGAGCAGTATCTGCGGGTAAATATGATTATGTTCCAAAAATTATAAAAAAAATAAAGGGAAATGGATATTTCAAAGGTGTAAAAATCAGACCTGGTAAACCAATTTTATTTTCAAAATTATCGCCAGACACTGCTTTTTTTGGATTACCTGGTAACCCAGTATCTACAGCCGCATGTTTTAGATTTTTTGTTCTACCTTTTATATTTAGTTCTATAGGGTATTTGGGAAACACTTCAATAAAAGCAAAGTTGAAAAATAAATTCCAAAAGAAAAAAGATTTTACACGATTTATAAAAGGAAAAATTACTGTATCTAACAAGGGTCAGTTAGAGTTTGAAGTTTTAAAAGGTCAAGAATCGTTTAAATTAAAGCCTCTCGCTAAATCTAATATGTGGGGACAATTTAATAATGGGCAGACTACTTTTAAAAAAGGAGACTTGATTGACTGCTATACAACTTTTGGTGTTAATTTCTTGTAAATTTAGAATTAATTTTGTTGTTTAAAAAATTAATAAATAATAGAAATTGGCATGCTTGATATAAAAGATGCAAAAATTGCTATTCCTATTGTTTTGATTGCTGGTCTTTTTTGGTCGTTTGGTCCATATGTAGTTAGACATATTGATGATGCCCAGCAAGTTCCATGGCAATACTTATTTACTAGAGGAATAGTAATTTTTATAATTTTAAATTTATTCTTATATTTTGAAGAAGGTAATGAATTTATACTAAATTATAAAAAAGTTGGAGTATCAGCCATGATTGGCGGTATCGGTCTTGGAATTGCTATGATCTCATTTATATATTCTATAACAAATACATCCGCTGCAATAACTTTACTTTGTCTCGCCGCTATGCCTTTTATAACTGCATTACTTGGTTTTATGTTTTTAAAAGAAACAATTTCTATAAATGTTTGGGTAGCAATATCAATTGCTGCAATTGGAATATTAATAATGGCTATCGATAATACAAGTCAAAATACTATAATAGGTTTAATTTTTGGATTACTTTCTTCAGTGGGTTTTGCAGTATTTTCTACAACTTTAAGATGGAAAAGAGAAACCCCAAAGTTTACAACAGTTGCAATTGCAGGTTTGTTTTGTTGTATTTTTTCAGGTGCAATGATTTTAATTAATGATTTAAATTTTCTATCAACTGGAAAAAATCATGCTCTGTTTGCAACTCATGGAACATTAGTTTGTCTTGGTTTAATTTTATATTCAATAGGATCAAAACATATACCCGCTGCAGAACTTACTTTATTGTCTTTAACAGAGGTAATTGGTGGTATATTTTGGGTATGGTTACCTTTTTTAGGAGTCCACGAAATTCCATCACAAAGTACTATTATTGGTGGTTTTTTTATTTTCCTCTCAATCATATATTATAGTTTAGTAATTAGGACTAATAGAAGATTTATTGGACTAAATTAATTTCTTATGGAGAGACCAGATTTTTTCGAATTGAAAAATGGAAAGAAAGTTAAATTACCATTCACAGATAAAGAATACAAAAATAGATTATTAAAATTAAGAACTGTTATGTCAGATCAAGGTATAGATATGACAATACTAACATCAATGCATAACATAGCTTATTATACAGGTTTTATTTATTGCTCTTTTGGTAGACCGTATGGATGTGTCATTACACAAAAAAAAATTGTAACTATTTCTGCAAATATTGATGCTAGTCAGCCTTGGAGAAGATCACATTGTGATAATGTAGTATACACAGACTGGAAAAGAGATAACTTTTTAAGAGCAATTGTATCAATTATTGGTAGAGATCAACCACCAAAAACCATAGGTATAGAAAACGATCATGTAACTTTGGATATTAAAGAAAAATTAAATTCTATTTTTTACGACTCAATTTTTAAAGATATTGCTAATCATTTAATGAAATTAAGAATGATTAAATCTAATGAAGAAATTGAAATTATTAAAAATGGAGCAAGAGTTGCAGATTTAGGTGCTGAAGAAATCGTAAAACATATTAGGCCAGGTCAAACAGAAATTGAAATTGCAATCGCTGGAAGAGATAAGATGGAGCGAGAAATTGCTAAAACTTACCCTAATGCTGAATATATGGATACATGGGTATGGTTTCAATCTGGAATTAATACCGATGGTGCACATAATCCAAAAACAAATAGATCCTTAAAAAAAGGTGATATATTGTCTTTAAACACTTTCCCAATGATATCTGGATACTATACTGCTTTAGAAAGAACTTTATTTGTGGAAGATATAGATGATGAGTCACTAAAGGCTTGGGAAGCTAATATTAAAGTTCATAAACGAGGAATAGAATTAATAAAACCAGGAATAAAATGTTCAGTAATTTGTGAGGAATTAAATGATTTATTTGCTCAACTCGGCTATCTACAATATAGGACCTTTGGTTATGGACATTCATTTGGAATGCTTTCACACTTCTATGGTAGAGAAGCTGGTTTAGAACTTAGAGAAGATATTGACACAGTATTAGAGAAAAATATGGTAATATCAATGGAGCCAATGATAATGATACCAGAAGGTAAAGCCGGAGCGGGTGGCTATAGAGAGCACGATATTTTAATTTTGACTGATAATGATGCCGAAAATATAACTAAATTTCCTTTTGGACCTGAAAAAAATATTATTAAAAATTAAATGTCTAAAATAAAAGTTAATAGCTGGAATGAGTGGGACCCTTTAAAACATGTTATTGTTGGAAGAGCGGATGGAACATGTATTCCAGCTCCAGAACCAGCTTTGGATGCAAAGGTACCAGAAGACTCTGATATGAGAGGCAAGTATGGACCAAGAACAAAAGATGCAGTTGATAAAGCAAATGAACTTTTAAACAATTTTTCTTCTATTTTAGAAAAGCGAGGAATTAAAGTAGATCGTCCAACTCCAATTAATTTTAATCAACCTACTTCAACACCAGATTGGAAATCTGAAACTATGTTTGGATGTATGCCCCCAAGAGATGTTCTATTGACAGTAGGAAATGAAATTTTAGAGGCGACGATGAGTTATAGATGTCGATGGTTTGAATATCTTTGTTACAGACCTTTGTTAAAAACATATTATGATAAAGATCCTAACATGAGACATGAAGCTGCTCCAAAGCCTAGATTGACTGATGCTGATTATAGAAAAGATTATTTATCAGATAAAATTGGAGTTCAAAAAAGACTTGAGTGGACAGAGAACAAATTTTTTGTAACAACTGAAGAAGAACCTTTATTTGATGCTGCTGATATTTTGAGATTTGGAAAAGATTTAGTTGTTCAGCATGGTTTTACAACAAATTTAAAAGGTATTGATTGGATTAAAAGACACTACAAAGATCACAGAGTTCATGCAGTTAATTTTCCAGGAGATCCATATCCAATACATATAGATGCAACTTTTACACCTATTAAAGAGGGTTTGATTATAAACAATCCTCAAAGAAGACTTCCAAAAGAACAAAGAAAACTTTTTGAAGACAATGGATGGGAAATATTAGACTCAGCACAGCCTGCTCATAACTCTCCACCACCTTTGTGCTATTCATCAGTTTGGTTATCTATGAACGTTCTTGTATTAGATCCAAAAACAGTATGTGTTGAAAAAAGTGAAATCTATCAGGCAGAGCAATTAGATAAATTGGGAATGGAGGTTATTCCTGTCGAGCTCAGAGACGCCTACGCTTTTGGAGGAGGATTACATTGTTGCACTGCAGATGTTTATAGAGAAGGTGATTTAAAAGATTATTTTCCAAATCAATAATTAACTTGGATTTTGCTTTAAAAATTCAATATATTTTATGACCTCATTAAATTTTTCATCAGGAATATCTTTGTAACTTGAATTAAATTTACTTTTTACACAAATTGCAACATGGGCATATGGGTTTCTTCCTTTAGGATGGTTTGGATGATCTGGTAATTGACCCACCAAATAATCGCCAGCTTCTTGAATAATTTTCCAGAGTTTAACTGAATTTTCTTTGTTCAAATTTTAATGTTCAGAAGATTTATCTACATCAAAAGTTTCTAGTTTTGAGCTTAATTCATTTCTCAGATCGGCTTCTTCAGATTTCAATTGGCTTAATTCTTTTTGTTTTAATCTTTCATCTTTAAGTATCTCTTTTCGTTCCTT
>CACDLR010000018.1 GCA_902553695.1 uncultured Pelagibacteraceae bacterium
CGCTGCAATTACAGCTCATAAAAATAATCATGATGATTATATTCAAAAATCAAAAAATATTCTTAAATCTGTTGGAAATTATGTTTATGAAAATTTAAAATCAAATGATGTTTTAATAAACAAACCTCAAGGTGGATTTTATTTAATGCCAGAGTTTGTTGGAAAAAAATTTAATTCCTCAAGTGAAATGTGTAAAGATATTTTAGAAAAAACAGGAGTTGCATTACTTCCTGGATCAGATTTTGGATTTAAAGAAAATAAATTGTTAGCAAGATTAAGCTTCACAGATTTTGATGGTAAAAATTTTATGGAAAAAACCCATAATGAAAAACTAGATAATCAAACTATTAAAAATTTTGCACCCAAGGTTGTAGAGGGTGTAAATAGATTAAAAAATTGGTCTAAATAAATTAATTCTTAGCTCGACAATATCTAAATAAAGATGATAAAATTTTTTTATAAATAATAAGGGGGGAAGTTATGAGAAAAATAATCTCAAGAATATCTGCCATCTTTTTATTAGTTGTATCAACTCTGTCATTTACAACTATTGCTAAATCAGCAGAGTTTTTTACAATTGGTACAGGTGGACCTACTGGAGTTTATTTCCAGACAGGAAACGCGATATGTAAAATGCTTCACAAATATGCAACAAGTTCAGAGCATGGAAGAAGCAAAGCTAATTCGGATAAAGCATACAGATGTACTGCGCCTTCAACAGGAGGATCTAATTATAATATTGGACAAATTAAAGAAGGTGAATTTCAATTTGGTGTTGCTCAATCTGACTGGCAGTATCATGCTTACAATGGTTCAAGCAAATGGGAAGGAAAGCAATACAGCAATCTAAGAGCTGTGTTTTCTGTTCACAACGAGCCATTTCAAATTTGGGCTAGAAAAAAAGCTAAAGTTAAAGATTTTGCTGGCTTAGAAGGAAAAGTAGTTAACATTGGTAACCCTGGTTCTGGTCAAAGAGGAACTATGGAAGAGTTAATGAAAGCTAAAGGTGTTAGCAATAGTTTCTTTAAATCGGTAACTGAATTAACTTCATCAGAACAAGTTAAAGCACTTTGCGACGGTAAAATTGATGCCTTTGGTTATTCTGTTGGTTTTCCAAATGGTGCAATGGAACAAGCTGCAACATGTGGAGCTAAAGCATTACCAATCAATTTAACAGGTTCGGAAGTTCAAGGATTAATAAGTGGAGCTGATTACTATGCTCAAGCAATTATTCCAAAAGGAACTTACACAGGTCAGAAAAAAGACGTTACTACTTTTGGTGTTAAAGCTACTGTAGTTACAAGTGCTGACGTTTCTGAAGAACTTGTATACTTAGTTACAAAAGCTGTTTTCGAAAACTTTGATGATTTTAGAAAACAACATCCTGCTTTTGCACCTTTGAAAAAGGAAAATATGATAGCTGACGGATTATCAGCTCCATTACATCCTGGTGCTCTTAAATACTATAAAGAAGCTGGATTAATGTAATTATTATCCATATTAAATTTAAAGGCCCGATTTTTATTGGGCCTTTTTTTTAGGATGGTATAAAATTCCTTAATGAGTGAATCAGTAGATAATATCAAAACCAAAATTCAAGAAGATATTTCTCCAACAAAAAGGTTATCTGGTTTTCATTTAAAAATAGTTGGATACATAGCAATTATTTGGTCACTGTTTCAATTATGGTATGCCTCACCATTTCCTTTTATTTTAGATTTTGGAATGTTTAAAGGATTGCCTGCAAGAGCAATTCATTTAGGATTTGCCCTTCTATTAGCTTTTTTAATTTTTCCAATTAAGAAAAATAAAAGTATTTCAGTAATCGATATTTTTATTTCCTTAGTGGCTTTATTTTGCTGTCTTTATATATATTTTTTTTATGACCAATTAGTTGATAGAGGCGGAGTTTTATTAACAATTCAATTTGGTAGTTTTGAATTTCCTTTAGAGTTAGTTATTGGCTTAATTGGTATATTCCTATTGTTAGAAGCTACGAGACGAGTAATTGGCAAACCGCTAGTTATTATTGCTGTTTGTTTTTTATTATTTTCTTACTTTGGAAAATATGCGCCAGAAATCATTTCTCATGGAGGATTATCTTTAAAAAGATTAGTGGGTTTTCAGTGGTTTGATCAAGAAGCGATATTTGGAATTCCTATTGGTGTTTCGGTTGATTTCATATTTTTATTTGTATTATTTGGTGCCTTTCTAGAAACAGCTGGTGGCGGAAGATATTTCTTAGATTTAGCATTTGCTTTAGTTGGAAAATCTAGAGGCGGCCCTGCAAAGGCAGCAATTTTAGGCTCAGGTATGACTGGAATGATATCAGGTTCTTCTGTGGCTAATACTGTAACAACTGGAACTTTTACAATTCCAATAATGAAACAAACTGGTTTTTCAAAAGAGAAAGCTGGTGCGATAGAAGTTTCATCTTCTGTTAATGGACAAATAATGCCGCCGGTTATGGGAGCGGCAGCTTTTGTTATGGCAAGTTTTATTGGAGTAACTTATTTTGAAATTGTAAAACATGCTTTTTTACCTGCTATAATTTCATATATTGCACTCTTTTATATATCTCATTTAGAGGCTTTAAAATTAGGACTTAAGGGACTTGAGGAAAAAGATTTACCAAAATTAAAAGAAACTTTTATTTCTGGACTACACTTCCTAATCCCAATTTTTATTCTAATTTATTTATTGGTTTATATGAGACTAACTGCTTCCTACTCAATATTTTATGCAACAATTGCATTAATTCTAGTTAATTTTATAAACAGGTTAGTAAAAGCACCAAAAGAGACTTTATTTAGCTCTAATTTAAAAGATTGGGCTAAAGAAACAGTAATTGGATTAGAAAAAGGTGCAATTAATATGATTGCTGTCGGTGTTGCAATTGCAACTGCTGGAGTAATTGTTGGTGCCGTAGGATCTACAGGATTAAGTACAAATTTAATTTTAGTTATTGAGTCTATCGCTGGTGATAACGTAATAATTTTAATCGCATTAACAATATTATTGTGTCTTCTACTCGGTATGGGTCTTCCAACAACAGCAAACTATGTAGTAGTTGCTTCTTTAATGTCTATGGTTCTAGTAGATGTTGGAAATGCGTCTGGTTATATATTTCCAATAATAGCTGTTCATCTATTTGTATTTTATTTTGGTTTGATGGCTGATGTAACACCTCCCGTTGGTTTAGCATCTTATGCTGCTGCGGGAATATCTGGTGGAGATCCTTTAAGAACTGGTATGCAGGCCATATGGTACAGTTTAAGAACTGGTGTTTTACCAATTGTATTTTTATTTAATCACGAGTTACTTTTAATAGGAGTAGAAAATATTTGGCATGCAATTTTGGTAATTATTACTTCTTTAATTGGTATTTTGGTATTTTCTGCAGCCACTCAAGCTTGGTTTATAAATAAACTGAGATGGTTTGAGATAATAATTTTCTTATTAATTTCTTTATCATTTTTGTCACCTGAATATGTTTTAAATAAATTTTATCCAAAGTTTAATTATTTAGAGCTTGAGCAGGCCCAAAATCATATCTTTGAGCCTAATAAGGAAGTTCATATAAAAATTACGAGACAAACTGAATATGGAGACAAATATAAATTATTTGTAATAAATAAAAATACTTACGAGGAAAACTTCAATCTGGAAAACTATGGAATAAATGTTGTTAAATTTAATGATAACATAATTATCGATACACTGGACTGGAAAGGAAATGCAAAGAAAAGTGGGTTAGAAATGGATGATATAATAAGTGAAATTAAAATTGAGAATTTTGACAGACCAAATAAAGATTTTATTTATATATTTGCCTTTATTGCTTTAATTTTATTTGGATTTTTAAATTATAAAAACTACAGATTTAGTGGCAAGCAATATTAAATTTCTTTAATCTCCAGTAATTATAGGGCCAAGGAGTTACAAAACCTACTGCAAGCATTATTGGAACTACCCACCATGTTAACATTGCACCACCAGTTAAAAGATAATCAGTTAAATTCATCGCAACTTCCATACTCACCATAGAAATAAAACTCATTCCTAGTGCAGTTTTCAATGCTTGTGAAAAATTAAAGTTTTGCTTTAACAAAATTATTGTCTCTAAAATAATGCTTGTAATTAAACCATTGATAATTGCTAGTATCATAATAGCTAGAACGGGCCATGGAATTCCTGTTACTTGAAAAAATAGAATAGTACCAAAGTCACCTATGGCACAACCTAATAAGCACCATGCAGTATTTTTTGCACTACGTCTCCAAGTATGTTTACATTTCCAATGAAAATTAGCTACAGCTTCCATATATATTTATATAATATTTAATTATTTAAATTCAATTATTTACAACACTAATATTGAGCTGAATGTTGTATTTTTCTTCACTCCAGTAAGATTTTTTATAAGCTAGTATTGAGTCTATCTCGCTGTCGTTTAAAATATCACCAAACCCGATCATTTTACCTTCATAATTTTTAATTAATTTAGCAAAACCTAATTTTATTATTTTATGCAAATCAGAGTCTGAATGGTGCCAAGTATGTCCAGTACCATTAAGAGGCGGAGCAAGTCTGTGACCATCTTCATCATATCCCTTCCAGTTTTTTGCTCCAGATAAATTAGACATATGACAACTGGCACAATTTTGATCGTATAATATTTTTCCTTTAGCGACCTGAAGAGCAGAGTCTTTGGTAATAGGATAATGACTGTGAGATAATGATGAATTTATTAAAATATTTAATATAATAAATGAGTAAAGCAGTAACTTCATAATTATTTGTACATTGGATTTTAATGAGTAAGCAAGACAAATTGACTTACTTACTCTAAAGGGAAAATGAGAAAATTATAAAAAATTGAATTAGTATAATTTTGTCAGGGGCTTAAATAGTCTTTTTCAACATAAAATCAACCCCTAAATAGAGCAAAATAAGTTGTCTTATTGATATTTTTTTCAGATCAAATTATGCTTAAAACATGAGAAAAATTGCACTCTCAATCTCTGAAATCAAAGATATAGAAAAAAGAGAATTTTTAAGATTAGGCGACTCTTTCAAGTTAATGGAACAGGCAGGTGAAGCTTGTGCAAAACAGATAATTAAAATTTATAAAAAAAATAAGTTTATTGTAGTTTGCGGACCTGGCAATAATGGAGGTGACGGTTTAATATTATCTAGTTGTTTAAGTGATCATGGAAAAGAAGTGGATTTATACTGTGTTGGAAAAAATAGTTATAAAGGTGATAGTTTAAAGGCATACAAAAAAAATAAACTTAAAAAGAAACCTCTTGATGAACTTAATGTAAATCAAGATGCAGTAATTATAGATGCATTATTTGGCATTGGGTTAAATAAAAAAATAGAAGGTATATTTAAAGATTGTGTTGACAAAATAAATAATTCAAAATTAAAAGTAATTGCAGTTGATATTCCATCTGGAATTTATGGAGATAACGGGAAAGTAATGGGAGAAGCTGTAAGGGCTGATGTAACTCTCGCATTACATGCAAAAAAACTTGGTCATAAAATGTATCCAGGATCCAAACTATCTGGAAAAATTAAAATTATAGATATTGGGATATATCAGTAAACCTTTTTATGATTGGTATTTTAGGTGGAATGGGAACACAAGCAGGACTTGATCTTTGTAATAAACTTTCGATGCTTTACAGAGGAAAATCTGATCAACAATATCCTAAATTTATTCTTTATAATAAATCAGATATTCCAAAAAGACCTGAAAATTTAAAAAAATATTACAACGTATTAAATGAATTAGTAAAAGGATGTAAATTACTTCAGAAAAATAAATGTAAATTTATTGTAATTCCATGTAATACAGCTCATTATTGGTATGATGATTTAAAAAAAAAAATTAAGATTCCTATTCTAAGTATGCCGGAACAAGCTTACTTATATACAAAAAGAAACTGTAAAACAGAGACTAAAATCGGGCTTTTGTCAACTGAGGCCACTATAAAAACAAAAGTTTATAATAAATATTTCAATAATAAATTTTATTTAGTCCATCCATCTAAAATAGTACAAAAAAAATATGTAAATTTAGCTATAAAACTTGTCAAGCAGGGCAAAGTTAGAGAGGCATCAAAAGCTATTCAACCGGCAATTACCTATTTCAAAAGAATAAAGTGTAATAAAATAATATTAGGTTGCACAGAATTACCTGTGGCCGTTTTCGCATTTAAATCTTACAAGTTTGCAAAAGAGTCTAAAATTTTTATAGATCCAAACTTAATATTAGCTGAGGTTTGTAAATCTAAATACAGATCTATTTAGTTGGGTCTGGAACCTTTCTTAAATAAGGTTTAACTGCATCCCAACCATCTGGGTATAGTTTCTTTGCTTCATCGTCTTTAACAGCTGGAACAATAATAACATCTTCCCCTTTTTTCCAATCCGCAGGTGTTGCAACCTTATGATTTGCTGTTAATTGCATTGAGTCAATTGCTCTTAAAATTTCTAAGAAATTTCTTCCTGTAGCCATTGGATAAGTTAAAAACAAACCAATTCTTTTATCTGGTCTAATTATAAATACAGTTCTAACTGTTTGATTATCTACAGCAGTTCTTCCCATTGAAGTAACTCCAGCATCACCCTCAAGCATATTATATAATTTCGCAACTTCTAGTTTTTCATCCGCAATAATTGGGTACTCTGGCTTCATACCTGAAACATCTTTTATATCATTTAACCATTTGTTGTGATCATCTACGGGGTCAACACTTAATCCAATCACTTTAACATTTCTTTTATCAAACTCCGGTTTCATTTTAGCTAATGAACCAAGTTCTGTAGTACAAACAGGAGTAAAATCTTTTGGATGCGAAAATAAAACTCCCCAACTATCACCTAGCCATTCATGAAAAGATATTTCTCCTATTGTTGTATTTGCCTTAAAATCTGGTGCTACACTATTAATCTTTAATGTCATTACATTCCCCTTTATAAATTTTATTTAATTATTATATAACGGCTATAAATTTTAACAACAGGCTATAAAAAATATGAATGAATATTTACAATCAATAATTGATAGAGATCCAGCTGCTCGATCAAAATTAAGTGTCATACTTACTTATCCAGGTGTAAAGGCTGTATTCTTCTATAAAATTGCAAATTTTTTTTCATTGGCGAAGTTTCATTTAGTTGCAAAAATAATTTCACAATTGGCAAGATTTTTAACAGGAATAGAAATTCACCCAGGAGCTAAGATTGGGAAAAATTTATTTATAGACCATGGTATGGGTGTAGTAATCGGAGAAACATCTGAAATCGGAAACAATGTAACTATTTACCATAACGTAACTCTCGGCGGGATATCCCCTAGTGAAAATTCAGACCAGCAAAGAAATAATAAAAGACATCCAACGGTAATGGATAAAGTAGTTATAGGATCTGGGGCTCAGGTACTTGGTCCAATTATTGTAGGTCAAAATTCAAAGATAGGATCAAATGCTGTAGTTACAAATGATGTTCCTGAAAATGCAGTGATGGTAGGTATACCGGCTCGAAACATTGGAGTATCAACAGAAGAATTTAAACCTTATGCAGTTACTGAAGAAACGAAAAAAGAAAAAAGATAGTGAAAAATTTTAGAAACAATTTTATTGAAAGTATAGGAAATACACCTTTAATAAAACTCAAAGCTGCATCAGAAATTACAGGATGCAATATTTATGGAAAAGCTGAATACTTAAATCCTGGTGGATCTGTAAAAGATCGTGCGGCGAATGCTTTAATAAAAGACGCTCAAGAAAAAAAATTAATTTCCAAGGGTGGAATTGTTGTCGAAGGTACTGCGGGAAATACTGGAATAGGTTTATGTTTATTAGGAAATTCTTTAGGATATAAAACTATAATTGTAATGAATGATAATCAAACACAAGAAAAAAAAGATACATTAAAAAATATAGGAGCTGATTTAAGATTAGTAACTCCCAAACCTTATAGAGATGATGGCAATTACGTAAAAGTTGCTGGTAGACTAGCTGAAGAATTAAAAAGCACGAATAACTACGGTGTAGTTTGGGCAAATCAATTTGATAATACTGCAAACGCAAAAGGTCATTATGAAACTACAGGACCAGAAATTTGGGAACAAACAGATGGACAAATAGACGGTTTTGTGTGTGCCTCTGGAACGGGTGGAACAATTGGAGGAGTTAGTAATTATTTAAAAGAGAAAAATCAGGATGTTAAGATTTATTTATCTGATCCTTCTGGATCTGCGCTTTATAATTATATTACAAATGGAGAATTAAAATCTGAAGGCGGATCAATTACAGAAGGAATAGGTTCAAGTAGAGTAACAGCTAATTTTGCTGAAGCAAAAATTGATGGAGCATTTTCTATAGATGATCATGAGTCTTTACCAATCCTTTATGATTTAATCAAAAATGAGGGTTTAAGTTTAGGGACTAGTTGTGGTGTAAATATTGCTGGCGCTATCAAACTGGGTAAGGAATTAGGTCCAGGAAAGACTATTGTTACTATACTTTGCGATAAATCTGATAAGTACAACTCAAAGATGTTCAATAAAAAATTTCTTCAAGAAAAAGGTCTTCCTTTTCCAGAATGGTTATAATCACGCATAGCTGATTTGTCTTAAAAGCATTATCAATTAACTTTAAATTATTAAATATTATTTAAATAGAGAGAGAGGCAAATATCATGAAAAAAATTATTTACATTTTATGTTTATTTATGATCACTACTATAGCTCATGCAGGTATGAGCAGTACTGACAAAGATAAAGCATACGACTGTAGTGGAATTTATATGGCAAACTATTTTCTGCCAAGTGGTGAAACATTTGAGTATAGTATGAAAGAAAAATCTATGGCATCTGTAAAAGTATTAAAAACTTATGCATTAGAAATTGGTATAAGTGAAAAAGAGTGGGATGACGGTGTTAATAAAGGAGTAGATAAACACTATGGTTCTAAATATGATGAAGCAAAAACAAATGCTTGTCATTCTTTTGTAAACAAGCTTGTGCCAAATGGGGAAGAGAAAGTTAAAAAAGTAATACAAACTCTATATTAATAAGGAAATATGAGATATTAATAAAAGGAGTATAAAGGAGAGATAAATATGTCTATATTAGAAAAATACAGTGCTGCAATGAAAAATAAAGATGAAGCAGCAATGAATGAACTTTTACACGATGATTTTAAATTCACAATGCATAAGTCAGGAAACACATTAACTAAAGGTGATGTTATCAAATGGGCCATGAGTGGTGATATTAAACAAGATAAAACTAGAATTGTTTATGAAAATAATGAGGTTGGAATACACCATGCATTTGTAACATTCGATGATGGAAATGTTGAGGCTGTAATGGCAGTTTATAAATATGACAATGGAAAAATTGTTAGTTTAGAAACTGGTGCTACACCAATGCCAAAATAAGTGAGTAATATCGATTTTTATTTTTCAATAGGAAGTACTTATACTTATTTATCTGTAACTAGAATACTTGATGTAGAAAAAAAACATCAAGTAAAATTCAATTGGAAACCTTTTTCCGTGAGAGCGATAATGAAGGAAATGAATAATATTCCTTTTCCTAAAGAGAAAATGAATAAAGTAAATTATATGTGGAGAGATATTGAAAGAAGAGCTGAAGGTTATGGTTTTTTTGCAAAGACTCCCGTACCCTATCCTTTAACAGAATTTGATTTAGCAAATAAACTTGCAATTTTAGGATTAAAAGAAGGTTGGGGTATTGATTACGTTAGATTAACTTATAAAAGATGGTTTCAAGAAGGTAAAGAGCCAGCTACTGAACCAAATATTTCAGAGATATGTAAAGAATTAAAAATTGATAAAGAAAAAGTAATATCAAACGCCAATTTAGGTGAGATCGAAAGTCAATATTTAAAAAATACCGAAAGCGCACGTGCAAATAAAGTTTTTGGAAGCCCATCGTTCATAGTTAATAGTGAAATCTTCTGGGGAGATGATAGAATGGAAGATGCTATAACATGGTCGAAAAAAAATGAGTAATCTTACAGCTTATATAATTTTAATAATCGCAGTAGTTCTTGGAACAGCATCAAATAGTTTTGCGAAAAGCGCAGATGGGTTTACCTTATTATTTCCAAGTATAATAACTGCAATTACAATAGTTGCATGCATGTATACTTTATCAATAGTTATGAAATCTATACCAGTTGGAATAACTTATGCTTCTTTTGCTGGGCTATGTATAATTGCAACCTCAATTGTTGGTGTGATAAAATTTCAACAAATTCCTAATTTGTATACTTTGATTGGATTGGTTTTAATAATTTCAGGTGTATTAATTGTAAATTTACTGGGTAATAATTAAAATGAAACCATTACTTGGATATCTTTTTCTGGCAATTGCAATTTCATTTGGTATCGCTTCGAATAGTTTTGCTAAAATTTCAGATGGATTTACAAAATTAACCCCATCAATTTTATGTATACTATTTATGTGTATTACTATGTTTTCAATTGCTAAAGCTATGTCTGCCCTTCCTGTAGGATTTGCATACTCAACTTATAGTGGTTTAACAGTCACTGGGGTTGTTCTTTTTGCTATGCTGAAACTCAATCAAGTACCAAATTTTTACGGTGTAGTTGGAATAATCTTTATTATTATTGGAGTAGTAATGGTTAATTATTTAGGTAAATTAAATTAAAAATGTTTCCAAAAAAGTATTCTAAAATATTATTTATTTTTTTTATGGGTTTAGGGATGAGTTTGCTAATGACTCTTATAATAACATATATTAATACAGGATATGATGAGTTATATGTTAAACGTTTTTTAAAGGCTTGGTCCGTAAGTTTGCCTGTAGCAATGATTGCAACAACTATAGTTGCACCAGTGATAGAAAAATTCGTTAATAGAATAACTAAGTAATTAATTATTTATATAATTCATCAACTTCAACTTGATAGGCATCTACAAGTTTATTATTTTTATTTGCTAAACCCACTACTGATATCATTTCTTTTAACATTTCATCGGTTGCACCTTTCTTTTTCGCAGCATAAGAATGCGATTTTGTACAATACTCACAACTATTAGTAATAGAAACTGCAACATAGATTAATTCTTTAGTAATTGGATCTAGTGCTCCTTTTCTCATAATTTGCTTTAAAGAATTCCAAGATCTCTCAAGCTCATTAGGATCGTTGGCTAACATTTTCCAAAAATTTGGGATCTCAGTTATTCCTCTTGAGTTTTTAATATCATCAAAAACTTCTTTTACTTTCCCTGTAGCTTGACTTTCTTCTACCATGTTAAAAATTGCCATTGGTTACCTCCTTAATTATAAATTGTTTCAATTTTTGGCATTAATCTCAATAATTCTTTTGTATATTCATGTTTTGGATTTTTAAATAATTCTTCTACACTAGAAGTTTCACATAATTTACCATTTCTTAATACACCTATCCTTTCACACATTTGTCGAACTACTGGTAAATCATGACTGATAAATAATATTGTTAAATTTAATTGTTCCTGAAGATCTTTTAGTAAATTTAAAATTTGCGCCTGTATACTTACATCTAAAGCTGATGTTGGTTCATCACATACCAATAATCTTGGCTGAGTTGCTAGTGCTCTTGCAATTGAAATTCTTTGCCTCTGACCACCTGAAAATTCATGGGGATATCTCATTGCAGAATTTGGAGCTAGTTCAACTGACTCTAGTAAATCAAAAATATAATCTTTTAAATCAACATTTTTTATTGAAGGGTTATGAAGTTTAATTGGTTCCGCAATAATATCTTCTACTTTTAATCTACCATTTAGAGATGAGTATGGATCTTGAAATATCATTTGAATTTGTTTTCTAAATTTCATCATTTCTCTATTATTTTTGATTTTTGTAATACACGTTTTATCAAAATATATTTCTCCTGAACTAGGTTTAAATAAATTAACAATCATTTTAGCAATTGTTGATTTTCCACTTCCACTTTCACCTACTAGACCAAATGACTCTCCTTCCATAATATTAAATGAAACATCATTTACAGCCATAACTATATTTTTTGAATTTTCTGTGAAAAAATTGTCATCAAAAGATTTATATAAATTTTTTACTTCAACTAAATCTTGTTTAATAATTTCTTTTTTAGTCCACCTATTTAAAATTTTAATATTTGTGTTTTTATTTTGGTTGTTTTCTTTCTCTACAATTATAAATCTAGAGATTTTTTTATTTGTAGGTGGTACTGAACTAACTAAGCTTTTAGTATAAGTTTCTTTAGGCTTTGTTAAAATTTCTTTTGTTAAACCAATTTCTACAAGATTTCCATTTTTCATTACAGCAACTCTATTAGTTGTTTCAGCTATTACTCCCATATCATGTGTGATTAAAATAACTGCTAAATTTCTTTCCCGAGTAAGTTTTTTAATTAATTCAAGTATTTGAGATTGGATGGAAACATCTAGAGCTGTTGTCGGTTCATCAGCAATTAGTAACTCAGGTTCACAGCATAAAGCTAAAGAAATAACAACTCTCTGTCTCATCCCCCCTGAGAATTGATGAGGATAATTATTAAATCTTTTTTCTGCATCCTTTATTCCTACTTCTTTGAGTAAATTTATTGCTTTAAATTTAGCTTGATCTGCATCTAATTTTAAATGGGTTTGAATTGTTTCAATAAGTTGCTCTCCAATTGTAAAAATTGGGTTTAGAGAGGTTTGAGGATCTTGAAAAATTAAACCAATTTTTTTTCCTCTATATTTAATAATATTTTTAGGGTCTTCTTGAATATTAATATCTCCTAAATGAATTGTTCCATTAGAAACTTTACCAGGTTCGTCAATTAAATTAATGATTGCGTTTCCAACTGTACTTTTTCCTGATCCAGATTCGCCTACTAAACCTAAAATTTCACCTTTACTTACTTCAATATTTATATTTTTAGCAGCATGAACTGTTTCTCTTCTCATTTTATAATCAACACTAAGATTATTTATTTTTAAAAAACTCATTAGTTTAATTTTGGATTAAGAGTATCTCTCATCCAATCTCCTAAAAGATTAATTGAAAAGGCTAACAATACTAAAAAGATTGCTGGAAAAAAAGTTATCCACCATTCGCCTGAAAATAAAAAATCGTTACCTAATCTTATTAATGTTCCAAGTGATGGTGTAGTTGGAGGTACACCTACCCCAAGAAAACTAAGTGTTGCCTCAGCTAAAATTGCTAATGCAAGTCCAATTGTTCCAATTACTAAAATCGGTCTCATTATATTTGGTAAAATATGTTTAAACATAATGACTAAATTTGAAACTCCAATAATAGAAGATGCGGAAACATAATCTTTATTTTTTTCAACAAGGGTTGCTGCTCTTGAAACTCTTGCAAACTGAGGCCATTCTGAAATTCCTATTGCAAAAATTAAAACATAAATTGCCATCTCATCATGCATTTCTCTTGAAATAATTCCTCTTGCAATTCCATCAACAAGCAAAGCCATTAAAATACTTGGAACTGTTAACTGAACATCTGTTAATCTCATAACAAACATTTCATATTTACCCCCAAAATATCCTGCGGTTAAACCCAGGCCTACTCCTAAAACTAGACTAAATATGATTGCAGAAAAACCTACAATTAACGAAATTCTCGACCCATAAAGAATTGTTGAAAGCATATCTCTACCTTGCCCGTCCGTTCCAAGTATAAATTTAGAAAGACCATCCTCTGTCCATGATGGAGGAGTAAATGCTTCCATTAAAGATAATGAAGATGGGTCAAAAGGATTATAAGGAACTACGAGTTCTACAAAAAATGAGCAAAAGAATATTATAGCAAGTATAATCGAAGAAATTATAGCTGTTGGCGACTTTTTAAAACTAAAATATACATCACTATTTCTAATTCTATTTAATAAATTTGATTTATTGTTATCCACTAGCTGCCTCCGCTTTTACTCTAATACGAGGATCAATGAAATAATACAGGATATCAACAATAAAATTTATCATTACGAATACAAAGGCAATAAAAAAAAGATAAGCCGACATTATTGGAATATCAACAAACTGGACAGCTTGGATAAATAAAAATCCCATACCTGGCCATTGAAAAACAGTTTCAGTGATTATAGAAAATGCAATTAATGTACCAATATTAATTCCTGCAATTGTAATTACTGGAATTAATCCATTTTTTAAAGCATGTTTATAATAAATACTTTTTTCACTTAGGCCTCTAGCTTTAGCAAATTTAATATAATCAGTTTGTAGTATTTCCATCATTTCTGCACGAACTAATCTTATAATATATGTCATTTGAAAAAGGCTAAGAGTGACTGACGGTAAAATAATTGCTTTCAGTCCTGTTATAGTTAGGAAGCCGGTGGACCAAAAACCAAGATCTACAACCTCACCTCTTCCAAAAGATGGTAAAACTCCAAGTATGACAGCAAAAAGATATATAAATAATATTCCAATTACAAAGGTAGGAAGTGAAACTCCTAATAAAGAGATTGCTAATATAGCATCACTTAAAAATCCTTTTCGATTTATACCTGTATAAACTCCAAGTAAAGTCCCTGAAACAAGAGCGATTAAAGCTGAAATTAAAACTAATTCGATTGTAGCTGGTAATCTTTCAGTAATTAATTCTGAAACAGGTCTTCTAAGTTGATAAGATATTCCAAACTCTCCCTGTGAGGCATTTACTACAAATCTTGAAAATTGTACATGAACTGGATCATTTAAACCTAATGACTCTCTTAACTGAGATCTTTCTTCATCAGATGTCTCTTCTCCAACCATATTATTTATTGGATCTCCAACAAAGTTAAATAATGAAAACGAAACAAATGCAACGATCAACATAACTACTGCTGACTGGAACAGACGTTTGAAAAAATATTTAATCAATTTATGAAAACTTAAGTTACAAGCCCTTTTAAAAAGGGCTTGTAAATTTTATATTTAATTTACGCTAGAAAACCTAAATAATGGTTCATTATTAGGTCTAATAGGAACATCTATATTTGATTTAGATGCCCAAGAAATTACTTGGTGGTGTAAAGGAAGATATGAAATATCATCTTTTACAATTTCCCAAGCTTTTGCAATTGCAGCATTTCTCTTATCTAGATCGACTTCACCTTCCATAACTCTTATAGCAGCATCAACATCTGTATTACTAAAGTTAACTTTATTCCAACTAGCTCCAGTTTCGTATAAGTAATGGAAAACATAGTGACTGTCTAAAGTAGGAACACCCCAACCTAGCATATAAAAATCACCCTGGTCATCTTTAAGTTCTTTAAAATGTTTACTTTTTGTTTGAGCAAATAGATTTACTTTAACACCTATTTTTCCAAGCATACCAACAACAGCTGTACAAATAGCTTCATCATTTACATATCTGTCATTTGGACATCTTAATTCAACTTCAAAACCATCAGGATAACCTGCGTCTGCTAACAATTGTTTTGCAGCATCAACGTCGTATGGAAGTCTTTTATCAAGTGCTTTTGTATAACCTGTAACCCCTGGGAATGTTATTATTCCAGCTGGTTCACTTAAACCTCTCATAACTTTTTTCTTGATAGCTTCAATATCAATTGCTTGGTAAAGAGCTTGTCTCACCTGTTTTTTCTTAAATGGATTGTCGCCAGTATTACCAGATCTTAATTGATCAGCGGCTTGGTCCATCCCAAGGAAAATTGTTCTCATTTGCGGAGTACTTTCAACCTTATGACCAGAAGACGATGATATTCTATTTAAATCTTGAACAGGTGCATCTGTAACAATATCTATTTCTCCAGATAACAAAGCAGCAACCCTAGTTGCAGCATTTTTTATCGGAAGCAATTGTATTTCAGTAATGTTATGTTCTACATCACCCCACCATTTTTTATTCTTTTTGAAAACAGTTTTAGTATTTGGTTCTCTTAATGTAATTTTAAATGGACCAGTACCCATAGCATTTACTGCTGAGAAAGTTTCTTGACCAGCATCCCAATTTTGTGGTGCTGTTGCAAAATTTTCATTTGACCATTTTTTGGACATTACAAATATATTTGACAATTGGTTCAAAAGAATAGGATTTGGTTTACTTGTTTTAATTTGAACTGTGTAATCGTCAATAGCTTTAACTGATGAAATAGTGCTAATATATTCTTTAAAATCAGATGTTGGTTGCTTTGCTCTTAGAATACTAAAGACAACATCTTCAGAAGTCATAGGTTGACCATTGGAAAATTTAACATCTTCTCTTAAGAAAAAGTACCATGTATTTGGATCAACAGCTTTCCATTTAGTTGCTAATTGTGGTCCAATTGACATATCTAAACCTCTAGTAACTAGTGCTTCATAAACCTGTCTCGATACTTGAGTTGTTGGACCCTCGTTTTGTGCATGAGGATCTAGTGTTAAGCTATCCCCTTGCATTGACCATTTAATAGTTTTTGCGAATGAAGTATTTGAAGCAAAAATTAATAAAACCGCCAAAAGAATTTTTGATAAAGATCTAAAATTCATTTTCCCCTCCAATATTTTTTTTTTTAAAGTGTATTTAGAAATATTTGAAAAGGAAAGGTCATTTATTAAGCTAATTTTTTGAAATTTTTGTACAATATTTGCGAATATCTATTCATATCTGCCATATTTTCTTTTGCAGAATTGTCAAATTTCTCTAAAGCACCTGTTCCAAGTTGTTTTTCAAGAGCAGTTTTATACTCTGGCACACAGCCCCACTCATTTACTGTTGTATCTTTTATTTCAATATGAAACTGAATTCCATAAGCATGATTTTGATATTTAAAAATTTGGTATTTAGTGACAGAAGAAGATGCAATTAATATAACGTCTTTATTCTTTTCTAAATTTTGTACTTCATAAGAATGCCACTGAAGAGATTTTATTTGATTTGGAAAAGTAGAAAATAAACTATCCTTTTTTTTTGTATTTTCTACAAAATCTATATTTAATATTCCTATTTCAGAGGGGTTTGATCTTACAACTTCACCACCAATAACCTCTCCAAGTAGTTGGCAGCCTAAACAGAAACCTAAATAAGGTTTTTTTAATTCAACTACAAATTCTCTTATTCTTTTTTTTTCTTCTATTAGCCATGGATAATCTTTTTCCATCCAAGTATCCATTGGACCGCCCATACAAAACATTGCATCAAAGTTTCTAAGATTTTTAGGAATTTTTTCACCT
>CACDLR010000019.1 GCA_902553695.1 uncultured Pelagibacteraceae bacterium
CCTCAAGAAATAAATTATTGACATATCAGTCTATTAAAAATTCTGAGAAAATTTCAAAACTATTATTTAATTTAAGATTAAAAATTAAAAAAAATCCAAATAGTATTAGGCTTATTAAAATTTATTTCGAAAAAATAAATCTGCTTTGTAATAAAATTGAATATTTAGAAATTAGAAATATTAATAATCTATCAAAAAATATATCGAAGGATAACTTTAAAATTTTTATTGCCTACAAACAAAAAAATGTAAGAATTATTGATAATGTTTAATTAATAAAAAAAATAAGCTCCTATACCTAAGAAAGATAAAAATCCTATAACATCAGTAATTGTTGTTACAAATACACTTGATGCAATTGCTGGGTCTACTTTAAATTTTTTTAAACCTATAGGAATTAATATTCCAAAAAGTCCTGCTACAATCATGTTTAACACCATTGATATTGAAATAATCAGAGACAAAATTGAGTCTTTAAACCAAATTTGTACTATTGCAGCGCTAATTATCGCAAAAATAATTCCATTTAAAATTCCAATCGAAAATTCTTTAATAATATTTTGTAAAAAATTATTTTCTGTTAAATCATTTGTAGCTATTGCTCTTACTGTGACAGCAAGTGTTTGCATTCCAGCATTACCACCCATGGATGCAACAATAGGCATTAAAAATGCAAGTGCTACCATCTGTTCGATGGTTGCTCCAAATAAACTGATTACCCATGTTGCAAGAAAAGCTGTAAATAAATTTAATAACAGCCAATTAAATCTTCTTTTCGTTTTAGTAACAATACCGTCAGTAATTTCCTCATCCCCAACACCAGCTAATCTTAAAGCATCTTCTTCCGCTTCTTCTGCTAGTACTGTCAAAATATCGTCGTTAGTAATCATGCCTACCAACTTATTATTTTTATCCACAACGCATGCTGAATTAAGATTGTAATTTTCAAACATTCTCCCAACTTCTTCTCTATCCATATCTACAGGAATTAAAAATTGTGTTTCATTTGTTATTGAAATCATTTTAGTATCCCTTGGAGTTCTTAAAACTTTTGATGACGGTACCGTACCAATAGGTTTAAATTCATTATCTACAATAAATATTTCTAAAAATTCTTCTGGTAAATCTCTATTCTCTCTTAAATAATCTATAGTTTGGCCTACTGACCAGTTACTTGGTATTGCAGTAAATTCTCTCTGCATTATTCTGGCAGCACTATCCTCGGGATAGCTTAAACTTTCTAATAATACAAATCTATCTTTTGGTGGAAGTGATCCCAGTATATCATTTTTATTTTTTTCATCCAAATTTTCTAAAATTTGAATTGCATCATCAGAATCAAGATTTTTAAGAATAAAAACTATGCTTTCATTAGATAGATATTTTGTTATTTCAGTTTGTATTGCCTCGTTTAGTTCAATAAATATAGCTGGATCAATTTTAAAATTACTTAATTTTATTAATTTTTCTCTGTCATCTTGTGACAAATGTTCAATAATATCTGCAGCATCGGCTGGATGCATTTCTTTAAAAGAATTATTTATGAAACTTGCATCACTACTTGATATTTTTTCAGTTATTACATTTATATATTCTTTATTAAATTCAAAATTTACAATTTTTTCTTTATTTTTTTTAATTAAACTCATGACAGAAATTCCTAGTTTTTTTTGAGCGATATCCTTATATTACAAATTTAATATGAGTATAGAGATAAAAAGATCAATAAAACCAGTAGATTATTATGATGCAATTCAAATACTCGAAAAAAGGTTAGAAAAAGTAATTAGTAATAGAGAAAATGAGCTTATATGGTTTTTAGAACATAATAAAATTTATACTGCAGGCACTAGCTTTAATAAATCTGAAATTCTAGATAATACAATAAAAATTATTAAAACAAAGCGAGGAGGAAAAATAACCTGCCATTCACCAGGTCAATTAATTTGTTATCTAGTTATTGATTTAAAAAAAAGAAATAAAGACATTAGAAAATTTATAATTTCTATAGAGAATTCAATTATTGATACTTTTAAAGAATTTAAAATCACCTCAAATAGTGATAGAAAAAATATTGGAATTTGGATTAATCAAAATAATGAAATAAAAAAAATTGCATCAATTGGTATTAGAGTAAAAAAATGGGTAGCTTATCACGGATTTTCAATTAATATTAATAATAATCTTGAATTTTTTAATAAAATTATTCCTTGTGGTTTAAAAGATAGAAAAGTAACAAGATTAAAAGAAATATCAAAAGTAAGTTATGTAAATTTTACTAGTGTATTAGAAAAAAACTTAATTAAAAATCTTTCTTTTTCAAATTATTCTTAATAAGAAAACTTAAAAAATAATCTGGTAGTTTAGCTTTAAATACAAATTTTTTATTATTCAATATAAATTTAATTTCATATGCATGGAGCATTAAGTTTATATTTTTTTTTGTTTTTTCAATAAAATATTTAGTATCTCCCACAATTGGACATGATAAATCTACAAGGTGTTTTCTAATTTGATGCTTTCTGCCTGTAATTGGTTTAAGTTTAAATAATGTATATTTTTTATTATTATCAATTTCCTGATAATGAGTGATTGCTCTTTCAAGAATTTTTTTATTTTTTTCAAATCTAATCAACGAATTATCAATTATATTTTTTTTTTTATCAACTAAACCAGACGATATTGCGAGATATGTTTTATGTATTTTTCTAATTCTAAATAGACTAGTCAATTGTTGAGCTGTCTCTCTATTTTTTGCAATAATTATCACACCTGATGTATCTTTATCTATCCTATGAACTATAAATGGTTTTGTATATTGAAAATACTTGCTGTTTGAAAGAATATTAACTAAATTTTCTTTAACTTTTGTTCCCCCTTGTACAGGTATTCCAGATTTTTTATTTATAACAATAAAATCTGAATTATCTTCAATTACATCCTTTTCTGTGTCTTTAATAGCTGAAGTTTTAGGAATAAATTGTTTATTAGGTTTCGTTAAAATTTTATAATTAACATTGTATAAATAGATTTTATCTAATAAGTTTAATTTATAGGAACTTTTAATTTTTTTTTTATTAACTTTTACTTTTCCTTTACGTAAATCTTTTTCAATTAAACTCTGTGGAATTTTACTTAAATTTATCTTTATCCATTTATCAATTCTTAAGCCTGAAGATGACTTATCAATTTTAATCACCTTTAGCATTGATATTGATTTATTTTACGCTGTTTTCTTTTCTGGAGTTGTTTTTTCGTTATTTTTTTCTACAGTTTTCTTTTTTCTATCAACTTTTTTTGCCTCAACATCTCGATCAACAAATTCAATTACAGCCATTGGAGCATTATCACCATACCGATATCCAGCCTTAATTATTCTTGTATATCCGCCATTTCTAGATTCATACCTCTTTGATAAAGTTTTTTTAATTTTATTTACTGCCTGGGTATTTTGAAGTTTTGAAACTAAACGCTTTGTATTCGCTAAAGTATCTTTTTTTCCAATAGTAATAAGTTTTTCAGCTTCAGGTCTTATTACTTTTGCTTTAGGTAAAGTTGTTGTAATTTGTTCATATTTTATTAATGAATTTAACATGTTTTTGATAAGGGCTTTTCTATGTTCTGAAGTTCTGTTTAACTTTTTATAACCTAATCTATGTCTCATATTATTTAAATTGCATCTTCAAGTTTTTTTGATAACTCTGCAATATTATCTGGTGGCCAATTAGGGATCTCCATACCAAGATATAAAGACATCCCATTTAAAACTTCTTTAATTTCATTTAGAGATTTTCTTCCAAAATTAGGTGTTCTTAACATTTCACCTTCTGATTTTTGAACTAAGTCACCAATATAGATTATATTATCATTTTTTAAACAATTCATCGATCTTACAGATAACTCTAACTCGTCGACTTTTCGTAGAAGATTTTGATTAAACTCTGGTTCTTTTGGTTGATCTTGGATTTTAATCTCTTGTGGTTCGTCAAAATTTATAAACATACCTAGCTGATCTTGAAATATTCTAGCTGAATATGCTAATGCATCTTCTGCAGTTATTGATCCGTTTGTTTCAATTTCCATTGTTAATTTATCATAATCAAGTGCTTTTCCTTCTCTTGCAGTGCTTATTGAATAAGACACTTTTTTTACAGGACTAAACAAAGAGTCTATTGGTATTAAACCTAAAGGCGGCTCTTCTGGTTTGTTTTGTTCTGCAGAAACATAGCCTTTTCCATTACTTACAAATAATTCCATATGAAACTTTGTATTTTCATCTAGGTTACATATAACTAAATCAGGATTTAGTATTTCAATATCAGGTGTTGATGTTATTTGTGAAGCTTTTATTTCACCAGGGCCAGTTACATCTAAAATTAATTTTTTATTTCCTTCAAAATTACTTTTTAGAGCGAGCGATTTTATATTTAATACTATATCGGTCACATCTTCTCTAACTCCTTTAATCGAGCTATACTCATGTTGTACACCATCAATTTGTATCGCAGTTACAGCTGTTCCTCTAATTGAAGAAAGTAGTATTCTTCGTAAAGAATTTCCAATAGTCAAACCATAACCTTTCTCTAGAGGTTCGGCAGTGACTTTTGCAAAAGTTTTATCTTCATTTTGGTCCACATCAATCTTGGATGGTTTGATCAGAGCTTTCCAATTTTTAATATTTACATTAGCAGTTTCCATTTAAACTCTCCTTTTTTTTGGGGGTCGCGTACCATTATGTGGCATAGGCGTAGTATCTTTTATTGACGTTATCTTAAAACCTCTTGCTTGAAGTGCTCTTAATGCAGTTTCTCTTCCTGAACCAGGACCTTTAACTTCTACGGATAAAATTTTCATTCCGCTCTCTAAAGCTTTTACTGCAGCTGCATCAGCTGCTACTTGAGCAGCATAAGGTGTAGATTTTCTAGAACCCTTAAAACCTTTTTGGCCAGCTGATGCCCAAGAAATTACATTTCCGTTTGTATCAGCTATACTTACAATAGTATTATTAAATGTTGATTGAACATATGCAATTCCGTTCAAAATATTTTTTTTTACTTTTTTCTTTTTTGTAAAAGATTTTTTTTTAATAGTTTCTTTTTCAACAGATTTGTCTTTTTTATCTTCTTTAGCCATAAATTATTTTTTTAGAGGAGTAAGTTTTTTTCCTGCAATTGCAATTGCTTTGCCTTTACGTGTTCTAGCATTACATCTTGTTCTTTGGCCTCTTACAGGTAATTTTTTTTTGTGTCTAGTGCCCCTGTAACAAGCTAAATCTACTAATCTTTTAATACTTAAAGAATTATCTCTTCTTAAGTCACCTTCTACAACAAAATTACCATCAATATATTCTCTAATTTTAAGGATTTCGTCATCTGATAACTCGTTAACTCTTTTTGCAGAGGGTATATTTAAAGCTTTACAAATTTGTGATGAAAATTTGTTTCCAATTCCATAAATATAAGTCAGACCAATATGAACCAATTTATTCTGTGGAATGTTAACACCTGCAATACGAGCCATAATTTTGTGATAAATTGTGCCTTTTATATAAGAAGTTTTATCAATGTCAACGTCTTAAACATTGATAAAAGTGTCTATTTTTCTAGTTATTTCATCAATTTCAAGAGCGCCATTGATCTCATGAAAATTTAAATATTTAGAATAGAAATCTAGGACTGGT
The DNA here is from genome assembly GCA_902553695.1 of uncultured Pelagibacteraceae bacterium. GTDB lineage: Bacteria > Pseudomonadota > Alphaproteobacteria > Pelagibacterales > Pelagibacteraceae > Pelagibacter. Next base: position 5,681 of record CACDLR010000019.1, read on the forward strand.
TTAGTTGTTTCCATATATGTATCGTATCTTTTAATAATTGTTTTTAAATCATCGTCTGATCTATTTTCTAAAACTTTTCTTTTTTCAATTCTATTTATTATAGTTTCCTTATTTACGTTTAGAAAAAAAACAAAATCAATATTTTGATTTGACTCATTTAATAAAAATTCAAGGTTTTTTGCTTGGCTAATAGATCTTGGATATCCATCAAAGATTAATTTATTTTTTTTACTTTCATCAAATATTATATCTCTTATCAGTTGGTTAACGATTTCATCACTAACAAATCTACCTTCATTCATATCGTTAATTATTTTTTTTCCAATTTCTGTTTCTTTTTTTATTTCATCTCTAAGCATATCACCTGTTGAAATTTGAAAACCTTTAGTTTTTTTAACTAAATACTGAGACTGGGTACCTTTACCTGCGCCAGGAGGTCCGAATAAAATGATGTTCACTTATTTTCCAAATTGAGTTTTTTTAATAAGTTGCTCATACTGAGTGCTCATTAATCTAGTTTGTATTTGTGTTACTGTATCAATAGCAACAACAACAACAATCAATATTGAGGTACCACCTAAATAAAAAGGTATTGGATAATTTGCAATAAGGAATTCGGGCATTAAACATACTAATGTTAGATATAATGCACCAATGGTAGTTAATTTAGTTAAAATATTTTCTATATAAAGAGCAGTACTCTCTCCAGGTCTAATGCCGGGAATAAATCCTCCATATTTTCTCAAATTTTCTGCTGTCTCATTTGGATTGAAAGTAATTGAGGTATAAAAAAAAGTAAAAAATATAATCCCTGATGCATAAAGCAACATATACAGTGGTTGTCCTTGTGAAAAAAATGAGGCAAAGTTAAGAAAAGTTTCATTTTCTGAAATATTAAAATTGGAAAAAGTGATAGGCAATAATAAAAGTGCAGATGCGAATATTGCTGGAATTACTCCCGCGGAATTAATTTTTAAAGGTAGATGAGAAGAGTCACCTCCATAAATTTTATTTCCAACTTGTCTTTTAGGATAATTAATTGGTATTTTTCTAAGCGCTCTTTCCATAAAAACAATAAACATTATTGTTACAATAAGAATTATAAAGATTGAAATAATTACTATTGTTGAAAGTGCACCGGTTCTACCTAGCTCAAAAGTTGTAGCTAATGCTCTTGGAATTTCTGCTACAATTCCTGAAAAAATTATTAAAGATATACCGTTACCAATACCTCTTTGGGTTATTTGCTCTCCAAGCCACATTAAAAACATAGTACCTGCAACAATTGTAGTAACCGTTGAAATTTTAAAAAAGACTCCAGGATTAATTACTAAATTTGCAGATGACTCAAGTCCAACTGACAATCCGTATCCCTGAACAGTGGCTAACAATACAGTTCCATATCTTGTTATTTGAGTTATTTTTTGTCTACCCTTTTCACCTTGTGATTTTAAATTTTTAAAATAGTCTGATACACCAGTTAACAACTGTACTATAATTGATGAGGATATATATGGCATTATTCCTAAAGCGAAAATTGCCATTCTACTTATCGCACCTCCAGCAAATACATTGAACATTCCTAGAAGTCCTTTTTGATTACCTTCCATTAAAACTTGAAGTTGGCTTGGATCTATTCCGGGCAAAGGAACGAAGGTTCCTAGTCTATATATTGCTAGAATAAATATAGTAAAAAAAATTCTATTTCTTAAATCGTTTTGACTACTTGAGCTCATTAAGAGTTGTTTTTATTTATAAATACTGAACCCGATTTTGATAATTTATTTTTTGCAGATTTTGATAGTAAATCTGTATCAACATCAATTTTTTCAGTTAAATCACCATTTCCAAGTATTTTGAATTTAGTTACATGTTTCTTAATAATATTTTTTGATTTAAGTAATTTTAAATCAATTTTTGTTGATGGTAATAATATCTTTTTATTAATTAATGATTGAATTATTGATAAATTTATTACAACAGGTTTTTTTTTATTTTTAATAGCGTTAAACCCTCTTTTAGGCAATCTTCTATATAAAGGCATTTGGCCACCTTCAAAACTTTTGATAGCTACACCACTTCTAGACTTTTGGCCTTTTACACCTCTGCCAGCCGTCTTACCTTTTCCACTTCCAATACCTCTTCCTATTCTTTTTTTTTTATCTTTTGTTTTCATGCTTGAATTTAATTTCATAATTAACCTCTTTTTTCCACTATTTCAGAAATTTTTTTATTTCTTGAAAATGAAATACTTTTTGGTGAATGTTGTAATTTTAATGCTTTTAAACAGGCTCTTATTACATTGTGCGGGTTACCTGTTCCTAACGATTTTGCAACAATATCCTTAATACCAAGCACCTCACAAATAGCTCTAATTGGTCCACCTGCAATAATACCAGTACCTTTAGGTGCCGATCTTAAAATTACTTTACCTGCTCCATCTTTACTATAAACATCATGATGAATTGTTCTACCGTCTCTCAATGGAATTTTTGTAAGTTTTCTACGCGCTAATTCGTTTGCTTTTTTGATTGCGTCTGGAACTTGTTTTGCTTTAGCATGTGCAACTCCTATTGATCCATTTTGATTTCCTACTACAACTAAAGCAGAAAAACCAAATCTTCTACCACCTTTTACAACTTTAGTTATTCTATTAATATGAACAAGTTTCTCTAAAAATTCATTATTATTTTTTTCCATACTTAAAATTCCATTCCATTTTTTCTAAGAGTTTCAGCAAAAATTTTTATTCTTCCATGATATTTAAATATACTTCTATCAAAGTAGATTTTTTTGATATTTTTTTCCTTTGCCTTTTCAGCTAGTTTTGTAGCAACTATTTCAGAAAGCTCAGATTTATTTTTTTTTGTATCCTTTAATATTTTTTGGTTAGAAGTAGCAGATATCAATGTTTTATTTGTGGCAACATCTATAATTTGAGCTGAGATATTTTTTAATGATTTAGAAATAGTTAGTCTCATCCTATTGTGTTTATTAGATTTTTTTAATTTATTTCTAATTCTAAATCTTTTTCTATCTTTAGTGCTTAGTTTCATTATTTTTTCTTACCTTCTTTTTTCAAAACATATTGGCCTTGTTCTTTAATACCTTTGCCTTTGTATGGTTCAATTTTTTTATATGATTTTATTTTTGCAGCTACAGAACCAACTAATTGTTTGTCAGATCCATTAATTTTAATTATTGTTTGCTTTTCAACAGCAATTTTAACACCCTCTGGTATTTGATAATTAACATCATGGCTGAAACCAATTTGAAGATTTAAAATATTACCTTTAACGGCTGCTCTAAAACCAACACCAGTAAGTTCTAATGTTTTAGAATAGCCTTCATTTAATCCTTTTATGGCGTTATTAATCAAACTTCTGTTTAAACCCCATATCCTTTTTGTATTTTGGTCTATAGTTTTTGGTTTAATTGATACTTCTTTTCCATCATTAATATTTAGATCAAACATATTTGTATCCATTTTAAGGTTATTTTTGCCCAATGGTCCTTCCATTTTAAGAATTGCACCTTCTAGTGAAACTTTTACTTTTTCGGGAATTGCAATATTTATTTTACCTATTTTTGACATTAGAAAACCTTACAAATTATTTCTCCGCCAACCTGATTTTTTCTTGCATCTTGGTCGGTCATTACACCTTTTGGGGTCGATATTATAGCTATTCCTAAACCATTACTTACTTTAGGAAGGCTTTCAGCACTAGAAAAAATTCTTCTTCCAGGTTTGGACACTCTTTGTATAGAGTTTATTACAGGATTTCCTGAGTTATATTTCAAATTAATCATTAATCTATCTTTTCCATCCTCAGGTTCAATTTTATAATCAATTATATATCCTTCGTTTTTAAGTACATCTGCAATTTTAACTTTAAATTTGGAAGATGGTATAAGTACTTTTTTATAATTTCTTAAGCTTGCATTTTTAATTCTAGCAATCATATCTCCTATTGGATCACTTAAACTCATATTCCCTCCTTTACCAACTTGATTTAACCATTCCAGGTATTTTACCTTCTAATGTTAATTTTCTTAAAGCAATTCTTGATATTTTTAATTTTCTGTATACGCCGTGTGGTCTACCAGTAATTTGACATCTGTTAACAACTCTGGTTTTAGATGAATTTCTTGGTAATTTTGATAATTTTTGTTGGGCTTTAAATCTTTCTTCTAAAGGTAATTTTTTATCCATTATAATTTTTTTTAACTTTTTTCTCTTGTTTAGCATTTTATCTGATAGTTTAATTCTACGATTATTTTTATTAATTGAGCTTAACTTGGCCATTAGTTTGTCTCCTTTTTTTCTATAAATGGAAAATTAAATTGTTTTAACAACTCAAAACTATGATCTAATTTTTGAGATTTAATTACAATAGTAATATCTAATCCTCTTATTTTATCGACTTTATCAAAGTTTACTTCAGGAAATATTATATGTTCTTTAATTCCAAAAGTATAATTTCCGTTTTTGTCAAACCCTTTAATTGATAATCCTCTAAAATCCTTTATTCGAGGAAGCGCAATATTAACAAGTCTGTCTAAAAATTCATACATTCTATCTTTTCTGAGTGAAACTTTAAGACCAGCATTAGTGCCTTTTCTTGTTTTAAAGTTTGATATAGATTTTTTAAATTTTGTAATTACCGGTTTTTGACCTGATAATAAGGACATATCATTCTCGCATGCCTTTAATATTTTGGAATCATTACCATCTAAACCTAATCCCATATTAATAACTATTTTATCGAGCTTTGGTCCCATTTTAATATTTTTATAACCAAACTTATTTTTTAAATTTGGGATTATATCTTTTTGATAAATATCTTTTAATCTTGGCATCATTATTTATTCTTTTTTTCTTTTTTTTTATTTTCTTTAATATTTTCTAATACAACTAGATTTGACATATTAATAAAATTTTCTTTTGTAATAATGCCTCCCTTTTTTTCTTTAGTTGTTTTCATATGTTTTTTAATAAGATTTAGACCTTTAATTTTAGCCCTATAATTAGGTCTATCTATTTCAATCACTTCACCCTCTTTACTTTTATCTTTTCCAGTTAATATTTTTACTTTGTTTCCTTTTTTTATCATTTATAAAACCTCAGGAGCTAAAGATATAATCTTCATCTGTCCTCTTAATCTAAGTTCTCTTGTAACTGGTCCAAAAATTCTTGTACCAATTGGTTCCCCTTTGTCATCGGTTAATACCGCAGCGTTTGTATCAAATTTAACTTTTGATCCATCGTTTCTGTAAATACCTTTTTTAACTCTAACAACAACGGCATTATGAACAGATCCTTTTTTAACTTTACCCTTAGGTATAGCCTCTTTTACAGATACTTTTATAATGTCTCCAATACTTGCATATCTTCTCTTTGAACCACCAAGTACTTTTATACACTCAACTCTTTTTGCTCCTGTGTTGTCTGCAACCATTAATTCTGTTTGAACCTGTATCATCTTTTTTCCTCTAGAACTTTAAATTTTTTTGTTTTGGAAATTGGTCTTGACTCAATAATTGATACTTTGTCTCCAATTTTAAATGAATTTTTTTCATCATGAACATGATATTTCTTTTTTGACTTAATAACTTTTTGCAATCCTGGATGTTGGTATTTTCTCTCAACAATTACTGTTATTGACTTATTTCCTTTATCGCTAATTACAATTCCATTTAATACTTTTCTAGGCATCTTTTCCTCTAATTATTGTTTTAATTCTTGCAATATTTTTTTTTATTTCTCTAAACTTGGCCGGACTCTTTAATTGACCATTGTTTTTTTGAAACCTCAAATTAAAGAGATCTTTGTTAAAATTATTTAAATTTTTAACTAGTTCAGACTCGGTTAGTTTTTTAATTTCTTTTTTTTTCATTATATTCTCTTTATAAATTTACATTTAATTGGTAGTTTTGCTGAAGCTTTATATAGGGCCTCTCTAGCAACTTGTTCTGATACACCATCTACTTCAAAAAGAATTCTACCGGGTTTTACTCTACATGCCCAAAACTCTGGAGAACCCTTTCCCTTACCCATTCTTACTTCTGTAGGTTTTTTTGAAACAGGGATATTTGGAAATACTCTTGTCCATACTCTTCCTTGTCTTTTCATATGTCTAGTTAATGCAACTCTTGCTGCCTCTATTTGTTTTGAGATAACCCTTTCAGGCTGAATTGCTTTAAGACCGTAAGAACCATAATTCATAAAATTACATCTAGATGCAACTCCGTGAATTCTTCCTTTATGAGCTTTCCTATATTTTGTTCTAGTTGGTTGTAACATATTTAGTTTTTATTAGTTTCTTGACTAAACTCCTTTGTAAAAATTTCACCTTTATAAATCCAAACTTTAACTCCTATAATTCCATATGTAGTTAATGCTTCTGCTTCTGCATAATCTATATCTGCTCTTAAAGTGTGTGAAGGAATAGCTCCATCTCTTAACCATTCTGTTCTTGCTATTTCATTACCACCTAATCTTCCACTTAATGCTACTTTAATACCTTTCGCGCCTAATCTTATTGCAGATTGCATAGATCTTTTCATTGCTTTTCTATAAGAAACTCTTTTTACTAATTGTTGAGCTATATTTTCAGCAACTAAATAACTATTTGTTTCAGGTTTTTTAACTTCCTTAATATTCAAAACAACTTCGTTTGAGGTTATATCTGACAATTTTTTTTTAATTTTCTCTATATCACTTCCTTTTTTTCCAATTACAAACCCAGGTCTTGAGGTGTATATTGTAACAAAACATTTTTTTGTAGTTCTTTCGATCATTACTTTTGAAACGCCAGAATTCACAACTGTTTTTTTAATATGTTCTCTTATTTTAAAATCTTCAATTAAATAATTTCCAAAATTTTTTTTGTTGGCATACCAAACAGAATCCCATCCTTTATTAATACCAAGCCTTAAACCTATTGGATTAACTTTTTGACCCATCTTGTTTTAACTCCTGTGTTTTTTCTGTTAATATTATTGTAACATTTGAATAAGGTTTTAAAATTGGTGAGGCTCTTCCTTTTGCTCTTGCCCTAAACCTTTTCATAACAATTTGTTTCCCACAAAATGCCTCTTTTACGAATAATTTATCTATATCATATTGAAAATTATTTTCAGCGTTTGCAACTGCAGATGAAATTGTTTTTTTTATATCCTTTGATATTCTTTTCTCTGAAAAAGATAAATCTCTAATAGCCTCATCAGCCTTTTTTCCAACTATAGATTTTAAAATTGGAGATAACTTTCTAGTACTAGATCTAACACTTTTATTAACTGCTTTTACAGTTTTATTATCTATATTATTTTTTTTACTCTTTTTCATAATTTATTTTTTAGCCGCATCTGGAGTTGCTTCTTTTGCTTTTTTATCTGCTGGAGTATGTCCAAAAAATTGTCTTGTTGGAGCAAACTCTCCAAATTTATGTCCAACCATGTCCTCAGATATAGTTATTGGAATAAATTTTTTTCCGTTATAAATTAAAAAGCTAATACCAACAAAATCAGGTAGAATTGTAGATTTTCTTGACCATGTTTTTATAGGTTTTCTATTAGGATTATTCTTTTCCTTTTCAACTTTTTTAATCAAACTTTCTTCAACAAATGGTCCTTTCCATATTGATCTAGCCATAATTACTTTTTACCTCTTCTTCTAATTATAAATTTATCAGTTCTCTTATTGTCTCTAGTTTTTAATCCTTTTGCTGAAACACCTGTTGGTGAAACTGGATGTCTTCCACCAGCGGATTTACCTTCACCTCCTCCGTGGGGATGATCTACTGGGTTCATGACAACTCCTCTTGTGTGTGGTCTTCTCCCTAACCATCTAGATCTACCAGCTTTTCCTATGCTGATATTTTTTTGATCTGGATTTGATAATATGCCAATTGTAGCTAAACATCTTGAGTCAATTTTTCTAACTTCTCCTGATGACATCTTAATTATAGAATAATTACCGTCAGTCCCAGATATAGTTACATGAGCACCTGCTGCCCTTGCAATTTTTCCACCAGCTCCTGGCTGTAATTCAACATTGTGTATATCCATTCCTACAGGTATATCTTTTAGTGGTAATGCGTTTCCTACTTTAATCTCTGAGTTTGGTCCATTTTGAACTTTGTCACCAGTTTTAATTTTTTGTGGTGCTAAATAATAAGCTCTTTCACCGTCATTAAATTTAACTAACATAATGTGACAAGATCTATTAGGGTCATATTCAATTCTTTCAACTTCACCCTGAACATCAAATTTTCTTCTATAAAAATCAATAATTCTATATTTTTGTTTATGTCCACCTCCATGATTTCTTGAAGTAATTCTTCCCATATTATTTCTGCCTTTTACCGCCTTATTTTGAGAGGTCAGAGGTTTATATGGTTTACCTTTCCATAAATCTGATCGATCAATAAGAATTGTTGATCTCGTAGATTTTGTATAAGGTTTGTATTGTTTTAAAGCCATAAATATTTATATTCCTGTTGTTAAATCTATATTTTGTCCTTTTTTAA
>CACDLR010000020.1 GCA_902553695.1 uncultured Pelagibacteraceae bacterium
ATGCATGGTCAGTGATCTCTAAAATAATAAAATACGCATCTTCATTAGTTCCGGGAATAACAGATAAATTTAATGATATAGATGAAGCAATGAGACTTGGTTTCAATTGGGCAATGGGTCCATTTGAAATGTTAAAAGAAATAGGTGTAAAAAATTTTTTTGAAAGAGTAGATGAATTTGAAGGAAATAAATTTCTTGAAGATTTATCAAAATCTAAAAATGAAAATTTTTATGGTGAAAGGCAGCTTTATACAAATATTGAAACACTTGGTAAAATTCGACCTCAGGCATTAAAATTAGAAAAAAACAAATCTGCAATTACTCATAGATTTAAAGATTTCAATATTGTTGAATTTACAACTAAAGCTAATGCTCTCGATTATGACTCGATGGATGCTTTAAAGGCAGCAACAGATAAACCTTTAATAATTATGAATGAAAGTATGCAATTTTCTGCTGGTGTAAATTTAACTTATACAATGAATTTTGTTGATAAAAGCGATTTAAAATCTGTAGAAAAATTTATTAAATATTTTCAAGATACATGTAAAGAATTAAAATATTCAAAATATCCTGTTGTATCAGCCCCATCAGGTTTAACTTTGGGTGGAGGTTTTGAGGTATTAGTTCAAAGTAATTTTGTTGCATCACATACAAATATAGTAATTGGATTAGTTGAAACCATCGTAGGTTTAATTCCCGCAGGAGGGGGTTGTAAAGAAATGTTGTGGCGTTGGTCACAAACAGACGAGGCAAAAAAAGATCCAGATTATGCTCCTTTAAAAGTATTCGATATTATTGGTTATGCTAAGACCGCAACTTCGCCAGTTGAAGCTGAACCATTAAAATATTTAAAGCCTGAGGACAAAAAAATTATGAATAGAAATAGTTTATTTTCAGAATCAAAAAATCTATTAGATGAAAATAAAAATTTTACACCTCCTGCCGAATGTAAGTTTAAACTCTCAGGAAAACCTTTGAAGGAAAAAATGGTTAAAGTATTAGAAAAATTATACAACGAAAAAGTTATTTTAGATCATGGTATGGTTGTTGGAATGGAGCTAGCAAATGTTCTGAGTGGCGGAGATACAACTTTAGATAAAACAATATCAGAGGATGAATTTTTTAAATTAGAATTAGACGCTTTTATGAGATTAATTGAAAATAAAAAAACACAAGAACGAATTAAACATACATTAGCTACTGGAAAACCATTAGTAAATTAGTCTAACAATTTAAAATAATTTATATAGTCAGGCCTTAAAACATACGCTGACTTATTTCCTGATTTAATTTTTTCTAAAGCGTCAATTCCATAAATAACTTTACCTAACGGTGTATATTCTCCTTGATATATAGGAATATCTTTCAAAGTAATAAAAAATTCACTGTCTTCTGTATCAAAATTATCTTTTCTTGCAAACGCCACACTACCTTTTTTAAATTCAAATTCATCGCTAAGTTCAGATTTCAATAATCCCAGACCTGATTTACCTGTTCCTATTTTTGTATAGTTAATATCATCAATATTACCGTACTCTAAATCACCTGCTTGAATCAAAGTATCTTTAATAACTCTATAAAATGTTGAGCCATCATAGGATCCATTTTTTATTAATGATTTAAAACGTACCACTGAATTTGGAGAGATTGCAGGATCTAATTCTATTATAACATTTCCACATTCTACATTCATAACAACAATATTTTCTTTATTTGCAAAATTTACTTCATTCAGATTAATTTTTTTTACAAATAAACATTTATCTTTCAATAAAAAATATGAGCCAAAAGTGATAATAAATAGCAAAATAAGAAAAACAAATAATATTTTTTCTGAAAGTGAAGCCTTAATTTTATTAATCATTAAAATTTAAATGATTCATCTATTTTTAATAAGCTTGATTTTATAAAATTTATTTTATTTTTTAAAATCATATCATTGTTTGATTTGTCCTCAACTAGAGATTTATCTGTCATTAAAAATGAAAAAACTTCAGCCATATCCTCAGATGGAATTGATTTAGAATACTCCGTCAAAAAACCTTCTGTATTTTTATAAAGATCTAAATTTAAACGATCTGAACAAGTAGAACATTCAGCATATTCAAAGTCTTCTGTATTTAACGAAACCCATTTTTTCTCATCAAAAAATTTAGAATTACTCTTTTGTATCATATGAAAAATTTCATGATGTATCATTCTTTCAAAATATTTTGGATTAAAATTTATATCAATTATAAGTGTTCTTTTCTTAGTATCAGGAATTCCACCTGTATTTATATTAGAAATAAATAAATTTTCACACATTACTAAATATCTAATATTGTTTTTTTTTAAAAAACTATGGCTGTAACTGTTTAGGTTTTTTTCTATTATTAAAAACTTATTACTAAGATTATTCGAGTCAGTTCTGGCACAAGTTATATTTTTCTTTAAACCAATTCTAAAATCATTACTTGTATTTAAATATCTAATTTTATTTTTTGTATCGATTTTATATATATCCAAATTAGGTATTTTAATTAAATTATATATTTCATCTGCTTTAACAGCTGGAATAAAGGTAATTAAAATTAAAATTAATAATATTCTCATTAAATAGTTATGGACGAATTGTATAAGATTATATTAACTTACATTTTTATAAATGAAAAAAGAAAAAAACAAAAATCCAATCCAACCAGTAAGCGGGACTAAAGTTCCAAGATTCGCTGGTCCATCAACTTTTGCAAGATTGCCAGAGCTAAGGGATGTAGAAAGTTGCGATGTAGCTATTGTAGGCATACCATTTGATGCTGGTACAAGTTATAGACCAGGTGCCAGATTTGGACCTCAAAGTATTAGACAGGCATCAAGACATTTAAGGACTAACTATCATCCAAACTATGATGTTGAACCTTTTAAAGTTCAACAAGTTGCAGACGCAGGTGATATTACATGCAATCCATTCAGTATTGACGAAGCAATAAAACAGATAGAAGAAGGTGCCTATGATCTTTTACAGAAAACTGGAGGAATAATTAGTATGGGTGGAGATCATACAATTGCATTTCCATTGCTAAGAGCAGTTAATAAAATTAATAAAGGTCCTGTAGCCTTAGTTCATTTTGATGCGCATTTAGATACATGGGATACTTATTTTGGAGCACCATATACACATGGAACACCATTTAGAAGAGCAAGAGAGGAAAGATTATTTTTAGATGATGCCTCAATGCATGTTGGGATAAGAGGTCCTCTTTATAGTAGGGATGATATTAAAAACGATGAAAGTTTTGGATTTAAAATTATTCATTGTGATGACTTTCAAACCGAAGGTATAGATAAAATAGTTGATAGAATTAAGAAAAGAGTAGGTAATAATGCTTTATATTTATCGATAGACATAGATGTTTTAGACCCAGCTTTTGCACCTGGAACTGGTACTCCTGAAATTGCCGGGATGACTACAAGAGAAATTGTAAACGTTATAAGAGGTCTTTCGGGTATGAATTTAATTTCAGCAGATGTAGTTGAGGTAGCTCCAGCTTATGATCATGCTGAAGTTACTTCATTAGCAGCAGCAACTATAGTATATGAGTTAACAAATTTATTTGCAAAAAAATAAAGAAAGGATAATTTTTAAACATGTTAGAAAAGAAAAATTTTTATATTAATGGTACTTGGACACCACCAAAAAATAAACAAAATATTGAAGTTATTAATCCAGCTACTGAAAAAGCATGTGCGTTAATTTCTTTAGGTGGAAAAGAAGATATTCACGATGCTGTTGTTGCTGCGAAAGAAGCATTTAAAAGCTGGGGATTTTCAACCAAAGAAGAGAGAATTGAATTATTAGAAAAACTTTATGTTTTATATAAAAAAAGATGGAATGACATTTCTGAAGCAATTACTTTAGAAATGGGAGCACCAAAGGACTTTTCAACCAAACTCCAAACTGGAACTGGAGCAAGTCACATTAAATCCTTTATTAGATATCTAAAAGATTTTGAATTTGAAAGAGGATTGGGAGATCACGCTAAAAATCAAAGAATTTTATATGAGCCTAAAGGTGTTTGTGCATTAATAACTCCATGGAATTGGCCTATAAATCAAGTTTGTTTAAAAGTTATCCCAGCGCTTGCAGCTGGATGCACAATGGTTTTAAAGCCTTCAGAACTTGCACCACTATCAGCAATTATTATTGCAGAATTAATTGATGAAGCGGGATTTCCAAAGGGCGTTTTTAATTTGGTAAATGGAGATGGAGCCATTACTGGTGATGCTCTGACTAGTCATCCTGATGTAAATATGATTTCATTTACTGGATCAACAAGAGCAGGAGCTTTAATATCTCAAAATGCAGCAAAGGACTTTAAGCGTGTGAGCTTAGAACTGGGTGGAAAAGGGGCCAACATAATATTTAAAGATGCAGATCCAGAGGCTATTGAAAGAGGTGCTTTAAGATGTTTTAGAAATTCAGGTCAATCATGTAACGCTCCAACTAGAATGTTGGTCGAAAAATCTATGTATAATGAAGCTGTTCAAAGATTAAAAAAATATGCTGATGATTTTAAGGTTGATGATCCAAATAAAGAAGGCGAGCACATAGGACCAGTCATTTCTGAAACCCAATTTAACAAAATACAGGGACTAATTCAAAAAGGGATTGATGAAGGTGCAAAACTAGTTTCTGGAGGCCCAGGAAAACCTGATGGTTTAAAAGATGGTTACTATGTAAAACCAACAGTATTTGCAGATGTAAATAATAGTATGAATATTGCTAGAACAGAAATTTTTGGTCCAGTTTTGTCAGTTATACCTTTTGATACAGAGGAAGAAGCAATTGAAATAGCTAATGATACTGATTATGGTTTAACAAACTATATACAAACTCAGGATGGAGAAAAGGTTCAAAGAGTTGCTAGAAAATTAAGATCAGGAATGGTTGATGTTAATGGTGCAGGCATTGCAGTTGATGCGCCTTTTGGTGGTTATAAACATTCTGGAATTGGTAGAGAAGCAGGCAAAGAAGGTTTAATCGAATTTCTTGAAGTTAAATCAGTTGGTGGTTGGAGTTAATAATTCGAGCCACTTAAATAATATTTCATATTGGGTTTTAACCTTAGCGAACAATTTGGGTTTTTTATTTGTGTGAACATATTGGGGTTAATACCTATTGTGTCACAACGTTTATAAATACTTCTAAAATATTTCATTTTATTAAGTAAACAAAAATTTATTGTTTACTAAATAAAAAGGAGGGAGATATGTCAAGATCTTCTAAATTGTACAATAAAGATTTAGCCCCTACCCCAAGTGGTGATAAAAAATGGGGATGGTTTGAAATCTTTAACGTTTGGGCTAACGATGTTCAAAGTTTATTTGGATATACTTTAGCTGCATCACTATTCTTAGCATCAGGCTTAAATGGTTGGGCAGTTATGCTTGCGTTAGTTCTTGCAGGATTTTTTATAATGTGGCTCGTAAACCTTTCAGGAAAACCAAGTGTTAAACATGGTATTCCATACCCCGTATTTGCTCGAGTAAGTATGGGCGTATTTGGAGCAAACTTTCCGGCTATGGCCAGAGGTATTGTTGCAATGTTCTGGTACGGTGCACAAACTTATGCAGCCTCAACTGCAGTTGCATTGCTAATAACAGGATTAACTGGAATAGAAGGTGAACCAATGCTTCTTGGTATGTCAGGAGTAATGTGGATTTCATTTATATTTGTTTCAGTTTTCCAAGTTTACCTATTCTGGCAAGGAATAGATTTAGTTAGAAAGTTTTTAAACTTTGCTGGTCCAGCGGTTTATGTTGTGATGGTCGTTTTAATGATTGCGATATGGGCAAAAGCTGGAGGGGGCTTACTAACTGAGGTTGGAAATATATTTTCTGGTGGAGAAAGATCAGGTGGTTTTGAAGGATTAGGATCATTCGGTGCTTTCCTAGCAGTATTTTCAATCATGGTTGGTTACTTTGCAGCGGTTGTAATAAACTTTGGTGACTTTGCAAGATTTGTTAAAAATGAAGATGAAATGAAAAAAGGAAATTTATGGGGCCTAGTAGGTAACGTTGTTTTCTTCTCATTTATCACTTTAATGATTACTGGTGGAACGATCGCAATATTTGGTGAGTATGTTGCTTCACCTACTGATATGGTGGCAAAAGTTGACAATTTACTACTTACAATTATTGCAGCGTTTGCATTCTTTGCTGCAACAGTTGGTATAAACATGGTTGCAAACTTTGTACCACCTGCATATGACTTAGCTAATTTAATACCAAGCAAAATTAATTTTAGAGTTGGTGGATTAATTACGGCGATATTTGGTTTTATAATTGGTGGTCTATGGGTATCAACAATTACTAAAATGGGATTATTTCCATTTGTAAACACTTTGGGTGCAATATTAGCTCCAGTGTTTGGTATAATGATTACTGACTACTACATCATTAAGAAACAAAAAATTGATGTAGATGATCTTTTCTCAGACAGTAAAAGTGGAAAATATCACTATAATAACGGTTTTAATGGTAAAGGAATGTTAGCGTGGGTGCTATCAGGGTACATTGCTGTTGGAACAGTTTGGCCGAATATACTTGTATTTGGTCTTGATGAATTCTTCGCTAACCTTGGCGGTGGCGGAGGGTATGCTTGGATGATTGGAGCTGCTTTAGGAGCTATAATCCATCTAGCAATATCAAATAGAAGCAATTAACTCTCTCTCAGAGGTTTAATAGATCCTGTCACGTTCTTAAACGTGGCAGGATTTTTTAATTTATAGATTTATTTTTAACTCCCTCAAGAAAAGATAAGCACTTTTTGATTTCACTTAATTCAATATATTCATCAATTTTGTGAGCCTGATCAATTGATCCTGGACCACAAACAACAGTGCTGATTCCTATTTCTTGGAAAAGACCAGCCTCAGTTCCAAAAGAAACAACTTCCCTTGAATTATCACCTGTAATACTAGATACAAACTCACATGCTTCTGAGTCTTTTATTCTGTTAAATCCAATAACTTCTCCAATAGTTTCCTTACGAATATTTGAGTTAGGAAAAATTTTTTTCATTTGCGGAAGAAGTTCTTCACTAACAAATTTATCTATTTGATTTGTAACAAATGCTCCATCTTCTTTAATAACCGGTCTTGTTTCCCACTCTATTTTACATTTATCAGCTATTACATTGTGGGCTATACCTCCGGAAATTCCTCCTATTGAAAGTGTTGAATGAGGTGGATCGAAAATACAATTTTTAGGTGCCTTTTTAATTAATTCTTTTCTTAATTCTAAAAGTTTATTTATATATCTACTTGCATACTCAATAGCATTTACACCTTTATTAGGTTGCGAACTGTGTCCAGCTAATCCTTCAAAGTGAACTGTATATTCATTCATCCCTTTGTGGGCGTCTATTATTTTCATTTTTGTTGGTTCACCAATTATACAAATTCCATCTGTAATACTTCTTTTTTTTAATTCTTTAATTAAAAGTGGCGCTCCAATACAGGCTGTCTCCTCATCAAAAGTAAATGAAAAATGTACGTCTCGATCTAAATTAGTTTCAGATAAAATTGGCACATAGGCAAGAACACAAGCTATAAAACCTTTCATGTCGCATGAGCCTCTTCCGAAAAGTTTATCACCTTTTACAGTTGCTATAAATGGATCTGTAGTCCATCCATTTGAAACTGGGACGACATCTGTATGCCCGGATAAAATTATTGGTTTTTTTCCATTGGTTTTTTTAGCTTTAATAGTCCCAAAAAGATTTACTCTTTCTTTATTTCCATCAAAAACCCTAAAAGTCGAAACACCGTTTTTTTTTAATATGTTATCACAATAATCAATTAAAGGACTGTTATCTTTTCCAGAAATTGTTTTAAAACTTATAAGATCAGTTAAAATCTTGATTGATTTTTCGTATAAATTACTATCTAAACTCATAAACTTAATTATATATTATTATTATGAAAGAACAAATAACCTACGACATTTTTGATAAAGTTGATATTAGATTAGGTACAGTTTTAAGCGTAAAAAAAAACGAAAAAGCAAAAAAACCATCTTTAGTGGTAGAAGTTGACTTTGGTAAAGAGATAGGAGTTAAACAATCTTCTGCTCAAATCACCCATTATTACAATGCAGAAAACCTGATTGGTAAACAAGTAATCGGGGTATGTAATTTTGCTGAAAAAAATATTGCTGGAGTTAAATCTCAAGTTCTTATTTTAGGTTCAATAGATAAAGAGGGAAAAGTTACTTTAGTTCATCCGTCACAGGAAGCAGAAAATGGACTGCCGATCGCTTAAAATATGCATCCAGAAATAGTTTCAATTGCTTTATTTTGGTTTGTTACAGCTTATACACCAGGTCCAAATAATGTAGTAGCGTCCTACTCTGGATTTAATTTTGGAATAATAAAAACAATTCCACATATTCTTGGTGTTACTTTGGGATTTACTTCTTTAGTTTTATTCTTAACCATTGGTTTAATTAATGTTTTTAAATTATTTCCGGTAATTCAAGAAGCAATGAAATATCTTGGTACATTATTTTTAATTTACTTAGCTTATAAAATTGCTACATCAACGACTTCTGATGAGATCAAAAATGAAAATCCTGTAAAATTTATTGAAACTTTTCTTTTTCAATATTTAAACCCAAAAGGTGTTACAGTGGCAATAATTGTTGTTTCTACGTATGTTGAATTAGGAGAAAACTATATTAATTATGCGACTCAAGTAGTAGTACTCGCACTTTTATTTTCCTCTACAAGTATAACATTATGGACATTTATAGGTAAATTTTTAAGAAAATTTGCGACAAATCAGAAATTTATTAAATACTTCAATTATGCTATGTCAAGCCTTCTTCTTTTGAGCATAATTACATTTTATATATAAAAGTATGAAACCAGGAAATAAAAATTCTTACAATTGTTTAAAAACTCTTAAGATTGAGGGAAAGAGTTATAAATATTTTTCATTGGCTGAGGCTGAAAAAAATGGATTAAATGGTATATCAAAACTTCCTAAATCTTTACTTGTTTTATTAGAAAACTTACTTAGGTTTGAAGATGGTACATCTGTAACAAAAATTCAAATCGGTGCTATTAAAAATTGGTTAAATACTAAAAAATCTAATATTGAAATTGCATATAGACCAGCAAGAGTATTATTACAAGATTATACAGGAATACCTGCTGTTGCTGATCTCGCAGCTATGAGAGAGGCGGTAAAAGAAAAAAATAAAGATCCAAATAAGATAAATCCCTTGTCACCTGTAGATTTGGTTATTGATCACTCCGTTCAAGTAGATAATTTTGCAAATGAAAAATCATTAAAAAAAAATGTTGATATTGAATTTAGTAGAAATGGAGAAAGATATTCATTTTTAAAGTGGGGACAACAAGCATTTGATAACTTTAGAATTGTTCCTCCAGGAACCGGCATATGTCATCAAGTAAACTTAGAATATTTATCAAAGGTGGTGTGGACTGCAAAATTTGAAAATGATAACTATATTTTTCCTGACACACTCGTAGGAACAGATAGCCATACAACTATGGTTAATGGATTATCAGTATTAGGCTGGGGTGTTGGTGGAATAGAAGCCGAGGCAGCAATGCTAGGGCAGCCGATATCAATGCTGATACCTGAAGTTATCGGCTTTGAATTAACAAATAAATTACCAGAAGGGACTACAGCTACTGATTTAGTGTTAACAGTTGTTAAAATTTTAAGAGATAAGGGAGTGGTCGGAAAATTCGTAGAATTTTATGGTTCAGGATTAAAAAATTTAAGTCTAGCAGATAGAGCAACAATTGCAAATATGGCACCTGAGTATGGTGCAACGTGTGGTTTTTTTCCAATTGATGATGAAACACTAAATTATTTAAAATTTTCTGGAAGAGAAGAGCAAACGATTAAAAAAGTTGAAAATTATGCAAAAACGCAAGGTTTGTGGGCAAGTGAAAATATTGAATTTACTGATGTTGTAAAATTGGACATGTCAAGTGTTGTTCCAACTATATCAGGCCCTAAACGACCACAAGATAAAGTATCATTAAATGAAGCTAAAAAAGCTTACGAAAAAAGTTTTAAAGAAATTACAAAAAGACAAAACGAAAATATATCTGAAGTGTCCGGAACAGATTATAAAATAATGGATGGCTCAATTGTAATAGCCGCAATTACTTCTTGCACTAACACATCTAATCCAAATGTTCTGATCGGTGCAGGACTCCTTGCTAAAAATGCAATTGAAAAGGGTTTACGAGTAAAACCCTGGGTAAAGACCTCATTAGCACCAGGATCTCAAGTTGTAACAGATTACTTAAATAAGGCTGGATTAAATAAGTATTTAGATCAACTAGGATTTAATTTAGTTGGTTACGGATGTACAACTTGTATAGGCAATTCTGGTCCTTTGCCTGAAAATATTTCTAATGCAATAAAAAAAAATGATATTTTTGCAGTATCCGTATTGTCAGGAAATAGAAATTTTGAGGGTAGAATTTCTCCGCTAGTAAAAGCAAATTATCTAGCTTCTCCTCCACTTGTTGTAGCATATTCCTTAGTGGGATCAATGAAAGTAGATTTCTACAAAGAATCACTTGGGAAAGACAAAAATGGTAAAGATGTATTTTTAAAAGATATATGGCCTAGCAATAAAGAAATAGAAAAAATTTTATTTCAATCACTCAATCCTGATATGTTTATAGAAAGATATTCAAATATTTCAAAAGGACCTGAGCAATGGCAACAGATCAAAACTAAAGAAAGTAGTATTTATAATTGGGATGATAATTCTACATATGTCAAAAAACCTCCTTTTTTTGATAACCTTTCTGCTGATCCAGAAGGTTTTAAGTCTATAAAAGATGCTAGACCATTATTGATTTTAGGAGATAGTGTAACTACTGACCACATATCACCTGCTGGCACAATTCAAAAAGAAAGTCCAACAGGTGAATACTTTATGAAGCATCAAATTCTTCCTAAAGATTATAATTCTTATGGATCAAGAAGAGGTAATCATGAAGTAATGATGAGGGGAACCTTTGCAAATATAAGAATTAGAAATGAAGTTGCGCCTAATACAGAGGGTGGCTTTACTAAGTTATTTCCTGAAAATAAAATTGTATCGATCTATGATGCTGTAGTCGAATACAAAAAAAGAGGAACTGATCTTGTAGTAATTGGAGGCAAAGAATATGGAACGGGATCATCAAGAGATTGGGCAGCAAAAGGAACTAAATTATTAGGTATAAAGGCGGTAATTGCTGAAAGTTTTGAGAGAATTCACAGATCTAATTTAATTGGAATGGGAGTTTTGCCTTTGCAGTTTGTTAATGACATTAATAGAAAAAATCTTAATTTAGATGGATCTGAGTTATTCACAGTTATAAGACTGGAAAAAGGAATCAAACCATCAGAAGAAACTGAGCTAGAAATTAAATATAAAAATGGTGATATTAAAAAAATAAAGGTTTTATCAAGAATAGACACAAAGAATGAGTTAGAGTATTATAAAAATGGTGGTATTTTACAATATGTACTTAGGAATATGATTTAATGAATGAAGAGTCACAATTAATTTCTAACGACCAAAAAAAAAATGACTTAAAAAGTTTATTTCTTGAAAATAAAAGGAATGTTTTATTTTTTATAATTTTTATTTTAATAGGATTATTTGTTTATTTTTTTTATTTAGATTTTAAAAAAGATGAAAAGTTAAACATTTCAGATAGATATAATTCAGCAATATTTAATTATGAGAGAAAAGATGCAACATCTGTTATCTTTGAAATGAAAAATGTAATAAATACAAAAGATTCAACGTACTCACCACTAGCTTTATATTTTTTGTTAGATAATAATTTAATTCAAGATAAAGATGAAATTAATCAGTTATTCGATATTCTAATTAACGAAGTAGTTTTGGATAAGCAGATTAAAAACCTAGTAATATATAAAAAAGGACTATTTAATTCAGATACTGCAAATGAGGATGAGCTTTTAAAAATTCTAAATCCACTTTTAAACTCTGATTCACTTTGGAAATCACATGCTTTGTTTTTAATGGGAGAATATTTTTTTCATAAAAACGAAAAGGTCAAATCTAAAGAATTCTTTGAAAAAATTTTGCAATTAGAAAAATCAAATAACCAAATTAAATTAGAGACACAAAAAATATTACTAAGAGATTTTAGTGCCTAAATTTATTTCTTTATTAATCATATTTTGCTTTTTAAATAATTGTTCTTTAGACACTAAAACAGGATTTTGGACTCAATCAGATATTTTAGAGGAAGAAAAAGAAAATTTAGAGGAGATATTTAAATCAAAAAATATTTTGGACCAAGAATTTAATCCAAATTTAAAAGTTAAAATTAATAGTACATTTACCCAGAAACCGTTTATAAATAATTTATCAAATAATTCAGGTTATATTAATTTTGATGGAAATCTAAAAAAAATATCAAAATTTAAATTCAAAAAAATTAAAAATTTTAATTTTATCAATCCAGATTTATTGATAGGTGCAGATAATTCACTAGTTTTTTTTGATGAGAAAGGATCAATAATTAAATTTAATGAAAATTCTAAATTAATTTGGAAAGAAAATCACTATGATAAAAAACAAATTAAACAAAATCCCTATTTACATTTTGCTACAAATGATAAAATACTAGTCGTATCAGATAGTATTGCAAATCTTTATGCAATAGATTATTTAACCGGGAAACTAATTTGGAAAAATTTCAATAAGTCTGCATTTAATTCTGAAATTAAAATTATCGGTGATAAAATTTTGTTAATTGATTTAGAAAATGTAATAAAATGTATTTCAATTAAAAATGGCAAAGAATTATGGAATTTTGGAACAGAAAAATCTTTTATTAAGTCTCAAAGAAAATTGTCTTTAATTATAGATAAAGAAAAAGTTATATTTATTAATACATTTGGAGATATTAGTGCTTTAGATTTAAATACTGGTAGCTTGATATGGCAATCCCAAACAATTAATGAAGACATATACGAGAATGCTTTTTTGCTTAAAAGTTCGAAATTAGTTTACCATAATGAAACTATTTATATTTCAAATAACCAAAATAAATTTTTTGCAATAGATACTAGAAATGGATTTATAAAATGGGAGCAAAATATAAATTCTTATTTACCACCATCGATAATAGAAAATTTGATACTAACTGTTTCGAAGGAAGGTTATTTTTTTATATTAGATAGAATTAACGGAAATATATTAAGATCAACCAGCACTTTAGGTAATAAAATAAATCCAGATATCTATCCAACAGGATTTATTGTTGCAAAAAATTTTATTTATATAAGCTTGAGTAGTGGTAAGCTTTTAAAAGTAAGTATTTTAGATGGAAAAACTAAAGATATTTTAAAAATTGATAAAAATAAAATTTCTAGCCCTTATGTTCTTAATAAACAGATGTATGTACTAAGGAATAACGCAATAATTAAAATAGAATAATGTTACTTAAATTTTTGGAAAAAATTGGGAGAAAAAAAACTGTTTTAGATAGAGGGCCGTCTCATCCTAAATTTAAAGATGCAAAACCTTGGATGAATAGATATTACGTTTTATTTAGATATAGACCAAAATGGTTTCCTTTTAATATTCTTATTCATGAAATGCTTGATGATGACCATGGTGATGGGGTACACAATCATCTTTGTCCTTTCATAACAATTATTTTAAGAGGTGGTTACTGGGAGACTAGACAAGATGGAAAGTACTGGCGGCCGCCAGGATATATAGGATTTAGATCTGCTA
>CACDLR010000021.1 GCA_902553695.1 uncultured Pelagibacteraceae bacterium
AGAATTTTCATTTTTAATGTTAATGATACTTTTTTAGAAAATGAAATATTCCTAGTATTTGTAATGGGAATGGATTTAATTGATTTGTTTAGTTTTGCGTTAGCTTTATTAATTCAGTTTTATTTGTTTAAACAAGGACAGAATTATATAAGGTATATTCTAAATTTTTCCGCATGGTTTGTTTATATAGGTTTAGCAGTATTTATAATTGTACTTGCAGGTGAAAATTCAAAAGAAATAATTAGTTCATTTAAACTTAGTACTAAAACTGAAAACTTAATTTCTAGAGAAAATCTTTTAGCATTAATTAGTATTACAGGTACACTATTTGCTTTTTTTTCAATTGTTATTCTTAATATAGGTGATTTTTCAAGATACGTGAAAAATAGTTCTGAAAATTTAAGAGGAAATTTTTCTTTAATAATTAATTTAATTATTTTTTCATTTGCATCAGTTTTTATAGTATTAGGTGCAGATATAGTTATGTCAAAACAACTATTAGAGGTTGAGCAGCTACTAACAAATCCAACTGATATTATTGGAAAAATTGATAATACTTTTTTAACTATAATTGCAATTTTATTTATTTTGGTTGCATCTGGATCTACTAACCTAATTGCAAATTATATACCTTCTCAAAACGCTTTATTAAATTTTTTTCCAAAAACATTAGATAAGTCTAGCTCAGGTTTATTAATTATAATTTTAGGATTAATATTTGGAGGACTATGGCTTCCAATACTAAGCCAATCGGGCATTTTATCCATAATAGATACAATAGGATCCTTTTTTGGACCAATAGCTGGAGTAATTATTGCTGACTATTATTTAATTAAAAATAAAGAATATATTTCAAAAGATATATTTTCAGATTTAAAGAATGGATCCTACTATTATAGTGGAGGCTGGCAAATTAAAGGTCTATATTCAATTTTTATTGGGTTTATATTCGCAGCTTCAACTATTTGGAATTTAGAAATGAGATTTTTACAAAGCTTTGCATGGTTAATAGGAGCCTTTGTTTCTTATGTTGTATATTATTTATTAGCGAGTGATTAAATGGATAATATTTTATTTAATTTCAATAATAAGACTGCTGTTATCACAGGTGGTGCACAAGGATTTGGTTTAGATATTGCAAAAAGATTTTTAAATTCTGGTGCAAGAGTAATAATTTGGGATATCGATCCTGAGATGATTAAAAAATCATCGAAAAATTTAAATAACCCAAATCTTAGTTCATATACGGTTGATGTTTCTGATTATCAAGCTGTTGAGGACTGTGTAAAAGAAATCACCAAAAAATCTAATATTGATATTTTGATTAATAATGCTGGAATTACCGGTCCAACAGCAACTCTTTGGGATTATGACATTGATCTCTGGAAAAAAGTAGTAGACATTAATTTAATGGGAACATTTAATTGTTGTAGAGCAATAGTGCCCAGTATGATTAAAAATAACTATGGTAGAATTGTAAATGTTGCGTCAGTTGCTGGAAAAGATGGCAACGCAAATGCTAGCGCATATAGTGTTGGAAAAGCAGGGTCAATTGCATTAACTAAATCATTGGGTAAAGAATTAGCTGATAAAAATATAGCAGTAAATGCAGTAACGCCTGCTGGTGCCAAAACGCGTATTTTAGATCAAATGACCAAAGAACATGTGCAAAGAATGTTATCTAAAGTTCCAAGAGCTAGATTTCTAGAAGTTGAAGAGTTTACCTCTTTAGTTTGCTGGCTTTCGTCAGAGGAAAATACTTTCTCCACAGCTGCAGTTTTTGATATAAGTGGCGGCAGATCTACCTATTAAATAAGTAATTTTTGATCAACTATCTTTATTTGGCTTATTTTTGCCCTACTAAATTTTATATCTTTAGACATAACAGGTGCCAAAATCATTATTGACCAATATATAAAGAGTATAAAAATCGAAATTGTCTTCATAAATATTATATACTGTCAAAAATTGATCTTTGAATGTTTAAATTTTGTCAAAATAATGTATTAAGAATTTTTTATTAAAAATATGAAAAAAATTTTCAAATTTTTGCTTTCCTATCTTCTTATCGCTAGTCCCTTGTCAGCTGAAGAAGTTAAAGTATTTGAATTCACAGAACAGGAATTTGGCACCTTAGAAGTAAGAAAAGTAAGAGGAGCGGACGCAAAAACACAGTATTTTTTAGGGTCAAATGAAAACGGAAACTTTTTAAAAGCCGTAGCTGATAATGCTGCCTCAGGTCTAGGAAAGGAAATAAAAATAGATCTTAATAAAACTCCTTACTTAAATATATCATGGAAGGTTGAAAAAGACCTTAAAGGGATAAATGAGAGAAGCAAAAAAGGTCATGATTACGCAGCAAGAGTCTTTGTTGTAAAAAAAACAGGAGCAACACCTTTGTCAAATAGGGCAATGAACTATGTATTTTCAAGTAATAATGATGTAAATGAATTTAACCCAAGCCCTTATACAAAAAAATCAATAGATTATGTGTTGGCAACAACCAAAGACCACTTAAATGAGTGGGTTACAGTTAAGGTTAATGTCAAAAATCATTTTAAGAGATTTCACGACTTAGATTTAAATGAGATTAATGGTGTTGCAATAATGGCTGACACTGATAACTCAAAATTAACCTCAATATCATATTATCAAAATATATATTTTTCGTCAGAATAATTATTTTTTAATAAATTTTTTAAGGTACATGCTTAAAAAAGATAAAATGACAG
Source organism: uncultured Pelagibacteraceae bacterium (assembly GCA_902553695.1). Taxonomy (GTDB): domain Bacteria; phylum Pseudomonadota; class Alphaproteobacteria; order Pelagibacterales; family Pelagibacteraceae; genus Pelagibacter. The sequence goes on from CACDLR010000021.1 coordinate 2,733, forward strand.
CAGCCACAACATCTTCCAAAGGCGATGCTATTGGATATCCAAAGTTCCATATAATTACACCTATTAGCCAAATAATAAAAACTTTCATAAAAAAACTTATTTAATATAATTAAATTTATTATTTATGGCAAAAAAATTTAATTTTGCAGTCAAGGTTTATTATGAGGATACCGATACAGGTGGGGTAGTTTATTATGCAAACTATCTAAAGTTTTTAGAAAGAGCCAGATCAGAAGCGATATATTCTCTTGGATTTACAAATTTAGATTTACTAAAATATCATGGAGTATTATTAATAGTTAAATCTTGTAACATAGAATATAAAAAGCCAGCTAAATTTGAAGATAAATTAGATATAGTTTCAGAAATATCTTCTTTCACCAAAACATCATTTGTTATGAAACAAAGTATTTTAAGAAATAATGAATTGATTTCAATTGCTGATATTCAACTTGTTGCGGTTGATAAAAATGGCAAACCTTCAAAGATTCCTGAAAAATTAAAGATTGCACTAGAAAGTTAATTTAGTTTTTTAATTTTATTGAAAAGACTAACCATTTTTTTTTCATTTATTCTACCAGTATTTACATTTCTTGGACTTGGATGATAGCATCCAACTAATGATATACCATTTTCTAATTTAAATATTTCTCCATGACCAAATTTTACTTTTCTATCAATAAAAATCCTTTTTTGGTAAAAGTATTTACATGCATCAAAAGCTATTTTACCTAATGCAACTATTATATTTACATTTTTTAAATATTCTAATTCACTACTAAAAAATTTTGAGCAATTATCTAATTCAATCTTTAGAGGTTTGTCTTCAGGAGGAACACATTTTAAAGCGGCTGTAATATATGCATCTTCTAATTTAAGACCATCGTTTATATGATCAGAATTACTTTGATTTGAAATATTAGCTTTATAAAGGCATCTATAAAGAAATTCTGAGGACTTATCTCCAGTAAATACTCTTCCTGTACGAGTTCCACCATGTGCAGCCGGTGCTAAACCAACAAATAATATTTTTGCATTTGTATCTCCGAAACCAGTGATTGGTTTTCCCCAATATTTCTGATTTATAAATTGTTTCCTTTTATTTTTCACAATTTTATCTCGGAATCTAATCAAACGAGGGCATAATTTACATTTGATTATTTTACTATTCAAATTAGATATATTGTGATTCATTTAATGAGATACATTAATTTAATACTTATAATTTTACTATCTGTATTTTTTCCAAAATTAGTTTTTTCAATGGAAAAAATTATATCTGAATTACAAAATGGTGGAAAAATAATTTTTATTAGACATGCTTTAGCACCAGGCACAGGTGATCCTGACGGATTTGACCTTTTGGATTGCAAGACTCAAAGAAATTTAAATAGTACGGGAGTTGAACAATCTAATAAAATTGGAGTTTTTTTTAAAAAACATAAAATTAAAATTGATCAAGTTTTATCAAGTGAATGGTGCAGGTGTAAAGATACCGCAAAGCATGCTTTCAAAAATTACAAAACATTTGATGCATTAAATTCTTTTTACGACGAAGATTTTTATAAATTTAAAGATAAGCAAATCAGAGATTTAAAAAGTTATATAAATAATTGGAAAAATAAAAAGAATCTTATTTTAGTCACTCATTATGTTGTCATATCAGAAATGTTGGGTATTGGAGTATCCTCTGCAGAATTAGTGATTGTTGATAAGAATTTAGAAATTATTGGAAGATTAGAACTTCAGTAGTTTTATACTAAAAACATACTTTATTTAAAGAATATTTTAAGTTTTTTTGACAATTTTTAGCTTAACATGCCCAAAAGATATAGTATACATACCCAATGAATGAAATGAATGTTGTTATAGTTGGATTATATACTTACTTCAATGTACCAGTAAGAATATTACACCCTTTAGCAGACAGAATAGATGGCGTTAAAGCACATACTATTTTTTATAAAAACTATGACTCAAACTTATTTAGCCTTCCAACGGAAAAAGAGGAAAAGCTTTTTTTAGATAACATAATTAAAATAAATCCAAAAATTGTAGCAATTAGCTTATTATCTCCTTATGTATTGATTGCAAAAAGAATTACCGAATTAGTAAAAAAACATACTGGGGCAGTTGTTGTTTGGGGAGGAGTAGGTCCAACCATAACTCCTGAGGAACACATTAAAATGACTGATGTAATATGCATTGGAGAGGGAGAAAGAGCTTTTGAAGAACTTATTTTAGCAGTCAGAGATGGAAAAGATTATTCAAATATTAAAAATCTTTGGGTTAATAAAGACAATAATGTAATTAAAAATCCACAAGGTCCACTTATACAGGAATTAGATACTTTACCTTTTGCAGTATATGGAAAAGAAAATATGTATTTTATCGAGCAAAACAAATGTACAACAGAGGATCCAGAACTTGATCACAATATTTTATATTTACAGTCCACAAGAGGATGTCCTTATAGCTGTTCATTTTGTGTAGAAACTATGTATCATGATATTTATAAAGGACTTGGAAAATTTGTTAGAAGAAGGTCAGTAGACAGCATAGTTGAGGAAGTAAACATGCATTTAAAGCGACCAGGTAATAAGAAAAAAAGAGTTTATTTTATTGATGAAGTCTTTGGTTCAGCTCCAGGATTTATAGATGAGTATTCTGAAAGATTTCCCAAGGAAGTTGGTTTACCTTTTGACGTTTTATATCATCCAAAGTCATTGAAAGTAAGGACAATAGAAAAACTCGCTAGTGCAGGATGTAAAGAAATAAATTTTGGAATTCAAACTGGATCAGATAGGATAAGAAACGAGGTTTTTACTAGACCAGGCACCAATCAAGAAATAATAGAACTTACAAATGAAATCGCAAAATATAATATTGCCATAAGGTATGATTTAATTTTAGATAATGATTTTGAAACTAAAGAAACTCTTATCGAATGCATTGATTTAATATTACAACTGCCAAAACCTGTAATATTCAATACATTTTCTTTACAACATTTTCCTGATTATCCAATGACAAAGCTAGCTATTGAAGCAGGGCATATAACAGAGGAAGAATTAGATGATTGGCCAACTATGATGAGAAGGACTACAGAAAATTGGAAATTTATACCAAGATGGAAAAAAAGAGAAAAAACAAGAACGAACCAACTTCAAAGATTAAATAATATTATATGGATGATGTGTTGGAACCATGCTTCTGATAGGATTGTAAAATTTGCAGTTTTCAGAAAAGGCCCGCTATCAAAAATAGTATTTCATTACCTAAATGCGAAATCTGTTTTATTATGGTTTATTTGGGGTGAAGGTGGTTTATTGCATAGAGCGAGCTTTAGATTTAGACTTTTAACTTATCCAATTGCTGCAATAAAACTAGTTCTCAAAGGGGACTTCAATCAATTGTTTGATAAAATAAATAGAAAAGCAATGACACCATTTAAAAGATATGTAAATTCAAGAAATTTAGGTAGTTAAAAAATATTAAAAGCAACTAAGTGAATTTATATCAATATCTTTCTTCAATGCTAAAATAAAATTATCAGAAAAATTTCGATCATACAAAACACTCTCTGCAATATTTTTTTCCAGCTTAAGATAATTTAACTTATTTATATTTCTCAAATATAGTTTTTGTACTTCATTACTTGGAGCAAATAAGTTCCTAAACCCATCTGAATGAGGAGATATTAGGTAACAATTAAAATTATGGTCTATAAGATTTTCAATTATTTTTGACTTAGTAAAGCCTGGTGAAAATTTTTTTAAATCATCTTCCCGGTGCATTTCCATTAAAATATACTTGATATTAGTACTCAAAAGACTTTTAGCACCATTTAGTATTTTTCCCTCAGCACCATGAACATCCATTTTTAATATATTTGGCATAAATTCCTTATTTTCAAATAATTTATCCATAGTAATTGTTTGTGTTTCTTTTCCAAATTTAGATACTTTTTCTAAATATTCTTTTTCATCCTTTTTTTCTTTATTTATGTTATCAGGATTTACTACTCCAACATCATAAACATATAAATTTTCTTCTTTATCAGAAAGAACTGCATTAATAACTTCGATATTTTTGATGTTACTTAGATCAGCTGATTTTTTTATATCATTACAAAATTCTTTATTACTTTCTAGTGCATATATAGGTTTTTCGTATTTTAAAAATTTTGAAACATAACAAGAATAATGACCAACGAATGCACCTATATCTGCAAAAATAGGATTTATCTCTTTTTTCAATATACTATTAAGACACACGGTAACAGCAAGTTCATAAACTCTTCCTTTGCTTAGAAGTTGTGTATAAGTATAATGTGCTTGTGAATTTTGTTTTCTAACAAAAATTTTAAATTTAATATCTTCAATTTCGTAATTAAATATAATCGTACTATCAAGGGATACTTTTTTTAAAAAAAGAATTATTTTCTGAAAAAAAAGAATTAAGTATTTATAAGAAGCATGAGGAAATATTTTTAATATAAAAAAAAATATTTTATTTATAATATTTCCAAAAAAAGATTTTGACATAAGATTAAGATATAGTTTTTAAATATATTAAGCTCTTTCTAAATTAACTATATTTTTTTTTGAAACCATAATTTACCACCATATAGGCTAAATAAGAAAAGAATATAGTTGAAATTATAGTATTAGTAAAAAATGGTATTGCTAATATATAACAAACAAAAAGACCATTAATGTTTTTTTCGTACATATTAGAAAATGCCCAAACACCTAAATTAGTAAGTATAAAAAATATTAATGATGAAACAAAGCAATAGAATATTAAATTTTTTAAACTTATTTTTTTTGCAATAACTGATTGAAATACAATAATTATAAATAATGAAATATAAACATAGATGGCTCCCCAGTGAAGCCCAATAAATAAATCACTTAGCAACATAGAGGCCAACAAAATAAAGGAAGAAGACCAAATATTCTTAAATAAGTGAGTACTTATAATTGCCGCAGCAATTATTGGTGTAAAATTTGGAGGATGAGGAATTAGTCTTGAAAATACCAATATGAATATTAATAAAAAAGGTAAATAATTTTTTCTATAATCAGCAAATAAATTAGTCATTTATTATTACAGTTTTATTATTTTATATATTAAAAAATTTAACTTTAAAGACATTTATTATTAACTTTTAATATTCACGTCTAAATCCAAATAAAACTTGTCGACCATCTTGGCTGTATGTTGCGGGTTTTTCATACCGCTCATTCAATAGATTAGTTATATTTATAGAAAACACATTTCCGTAAATATTTTTTCCTATAGACATGTTAACTAAATCAACACTTTTAACAAATTCATTTTTGGAACCAGTCCAATCTAAATGATCTCCAATATACCTATAATTTAAATTTAGATTAAAGTCACCAAATTCAGAAAATGATAATTTGCTTTGATAATCTAAACCATAAGAAAGATCAGGTCTTCTCGAGTTAGGTCCGTCAGTGTCAGTTCTGCTTTTTGCAAAATGAGATAAGAAAGATAATATCTGGTTATTAGTTTTTAGTGTTATTTCACTTTCCAAACCTTCTTGTGTAGTATCAAGTATTTTATTCTCATATCCTGACCATGATGAATTTATTTTAATTCTATCTTTCATTCTGGTTCTGTATGCAGTTGATTTCAAGCTAATATTTTTTGTGAAATTAATCTCAGTAAATAATTCACTAGTTTCACTTTTTTCGGCTTTAATTCCTCTGCTTCCTTTATGAGAGCTTGAGGATCCATAAAGTTCGTATAAGCTAGGATTTTTTAATCCAGTAGAACGAGTTACACCAAAGTTAATTTGACCTAGTTTTTGAGTAAAATTTGCTTTGTATGTTTTATTGCCTCCCGTCTCTTTATGGTCATCATTTCTACCATGAATTGATAAGATCTGATTTTCGTTAATTAGATAACCAATATTTGCAAAAAGTCCTAGGTTAGAGACATGACCTCTGGTTTGAGAAGTAAAAGTAGTTGTAGAATAGTTTCCCCAATCATATTTATATTCTAAACCAACACCATAAGAAAAATTTTCATTGAGTACGAACTCACCTTCACCTTTTGTAACCAATGACTCACTGTAGTATTTGTCTTTTTTTCCCTGCTCTTGGTATTTCCTATCATAATTATGATAGTGAAAAATGGCACTCTTTTTTGAATTTGTTCCAATACTCTCTAATCCTGTTTGGAATGCATACATTTTATTATCTGATGTAACGCTTTCTTCTCTTACATTTGATTTATCATAATCAGTTTTGGTATCTCTATAATAAAAAGTAGATTTACTTTTCAGATTGTCATTAATCCATTTTTTTGCGTTCAAATTTACTTGATAATTTTTAGATCCATCTTTTTCTTTCCCATCAGCTTTTGCACTATCAGTAACACTAAGATTTGATGCGCCTTTAAAATTTAGATGCCAGTTATTATCAGTAATTTTTGTTTTGTTATAATCTATTGAATTATTTTTTGGGCTAAATCCATTTATTGAGTAACTATCAGTATAATCTACATCAGTTATAAAATTTACTGCACCGCCAATGGCATCAGGTCCAAAATGAACACCATTTGAACCTTTATAAACTTCTACTTGTTGTATTGTTTGAATAAAATCTTGCCCAAAGTCATGCATGCCGTTTGTAGCTGATTGATCATTTATAGCTACACCGTTTAATAAAACTAAAGTATGATTAGACTCAGAACCCCTCATAAATATAGCTCCTGTTTGTCCTTTTGGTCCATGCTGATAATAATCCAATCCTGAAACTAATTTTAAAACATCAAATGTATCTTTTGCACCTGAATTAATAATATCCTGTTTAGTAAAGATTTTTTTATTTATATTTTCTGAATTGAAACTTGAAGTGTTTGTAGTTTTAGTAATTGTTACGCATGGTATACCATCTTCATTTTTCCATTTACAATCTTCTAAAGAATGTACCTTAAAATTTAATAAAAATAAAAAAACACCAAAATAAATTATATATTTCATACACATCTCCACCCTAGAGGTTGTAAGTTTATTTGTATGCCGGTGCTAATTTTTCATTATAGAACTAGACTTTTCCTGGCCTTTGTTCAACAACGGGCTTTACCGGGTGGTCTTAGGACTTTAACCTTTGCAGGGACAGCCAATGAATTTCACACTGATTTCCCACCTTAATTTCAGTAATTTTTTCCTTATATTAAATTTTTTTTTTATTGCAAGAGTATTTGCAAGAAATATTAAAAGCTGTATAAACTAAAAATAGCGAATGGCGGGGTAGCTCAGTTGGTTAGAGCGCGGGACTCATAAGCCCGAGGTCAGTGGTTCGATCCCACTTCCCGCTACCATTCCAGACGATCAGTCTAAAATTGCGTCACTCATGCGTCAATGATAGTATAAAAAAATGGATAAAAAACTTTTCAAAGAAAGACTTGAAAAAGAAATTCCAGAGTTAAAAAAATCAGGCTGGAATCAGAACGAAATTGATATTCTTTTAAAACATTTCACTTATTATTTAGGATTGGTGAATGACGAAATTAAACCAACAAACGAAAAACAAAAAAAATTTTTAGAAAAAGTTAAAAATTATAAATCAGCTATACCTGAAAACATTCATGAACAAGTTTATTTTAAATATATGAAATTTTATTTTGAAAAAAACTCTAATAAAAAAGTTAAAAAACAAGAAGACGAAATATGGAAAAATATTCCAATAGATACTCCTGGATCAATACAATATTCTCAAGAAATGATAGATAAATTAAATACACAATATGAACCAGTTTCCATAGATGATTGGTATGATGATTGGAAACATAGATAGTTTATGTTTTTTGTTAAAAAACTAAGACAGGCAGCAATTGCTTTTGCTGGAATATTTTCAACCTCATTTGGAAAAACTCTAGAAAGAAAATTTGGTCATATAATTGACGAAACAGCCACACCATATGATGCAAAAATTGATAAATTTTATAATGATTCAATCCGTGATGCAGAAACAAATTATGGCAGTTATGATCATAGACATTTTGATTTTAGTCACACACCAATTAAAATGTGGGAAAAAGTTAAAGAAACTTTTCCTAATGACTCAAGAATAGAAGAGTTAAATAATTATTTTTCATCACTAATTAAAGATATGCAAACACCAATGGGCATACCTTTATTTAACATAAATAATAAAGAAACTTTTGATCAGTTTGCATCTTATATGAATAAACATTTTGCAATTAAAAAAAGTTGGTTGTTAGATGTTCAAAGCGTTAATTTATCAGAAGTTTTTGGTGCTACGATCGGTGTTGTTGCATTATTATTTGGTTGGAAAAAAAGTGAAAAAGAAGAGTTTGCAGATCTTGCTTCATCATTAGTTGTTGCTGGAGTATTTGGAGCCAATCCAATACTCTTAGTTATATCTTTGGTATCATTGGCAAAATCTTATACGAAAGATAAAAATAAAAATAAATTTAAAAAAGGAACTATTCGAGGAGTTTTAGGAATGGGTTCTTTTATTATGACAGCAAGTTTATTTTCAAGTCCTATCATAGGAATTATAATTGGTTTAATAGTCGCTATATCAGTTAAAAAATCATTGAAAAAAATTGATTTATCCGAAATTTATGAATGGTTTAAAGATAATATCAAAAAGTATGGATCAATAATATCTGAATCAACGGGAATTGAATATTTAACAAAAAAAATTAAAAATCTTGTTTAAATGTTAGAAGTTTTAATTGTTGTCGAAGTTGTTGCTTTAATATGGTATCTTTCAAATAAATGAGTCCTTATTATGCAATAGGAGCTTTTATTGGAAAGATAATAAGTATAGCAGGATTATTATCTTTTCTTTTTGGTTTTTTTAGCAAGTCTTTTTTAACTGTTTTAATAGGAGTTGTTGTTGCTGCGTTTCTTGATGCCGTTATTGTTATGATTTTAAAAGGAGGACAAGGAAATTTTGGTTTCTCATTTTTTATGGCTTTAGGAGCAAGTTGCTTGGTTGGTTTTTTAACTTTTTTTTTAAGATCAAAAATTAGAAAAAGAAAAGCACAAAAAAAAGAACATCAAAAGATAAAAGAGTACGGGGAAAACATAAATGAAGAGACTAGAAACAAGAATAAATAATCCTGCGTCTCTCATGCGTCATTGAGAAGGAAATTTTTGAATTTTCTTTGGAAATAATCCAATAAAACTGTTATAAATTTTTCTGGTGCGGGACTCATAAGCCCGAGGTCAGTGGTTCGATCCCACTTCCCGCTACCATCTTAGACGATTGATATTATTTTGCTCCAATTATCCTCCAATAATAATTGACTGAATATTAAAATATTCTAAATATTATTTGTGTTAAAAAAATTAATTCTAATAACTATTCTTTTTCACTTTCATATTTTTGTAAGTGCTGCAAATATTGAAGAAAAAAAGAGTTTAAAAGTGAAAGAGAGGTTTTCCTCTAATTCATTTATTATTAAAGATTATAAAGCATCTACAGTTATATTATCTCATGGAAGTGGTGGTGTGTGGAAACATACATATATGTGGAAAGATAGATTGAACAATCAAGGTTACAATGTAGTTATAATTGATCACCATAAAGAAAAAGGTATCAAACCTCATATTGGAAGAAGGGATTATAAAGATTTTCCAGAGGAAAGGGTTAAAGATCTTTTAAAATTATCACGTTGGATAAAAAAACAAAAATGGAATAAAGGAAAAATAGGCGTCATTGGATTTAGTTATGGTGGCGCTGGAACAAATCTTTTGGCAAATAATATTGAATTAAAATTAATGAAAGATTTTAAAAAGAAAGATAAAAAACTATTTGGCGCCATTGTTTCATATTATCCAGGATGTGGACTTGCAGGTGGTTCAATACCACATCAGTCACATGTGCCAATTATTATTCATATAGCTGAAAAGGATGAACTTGTAGCACCTTATTTAAATTGTATTGATCCTATGAGTAACGATAATTTAATAATTTATAAATACCCTGAGGCTCAACATTCTTTTGATGTAGATATACCTGGTTTCAAATATGAGGGAGTAATATTTGCAACTGGTAGAAAATTTACAAACATCGGTCATAAAGAATCTAGAGAATTAAGCATAGAAAGAACATTAAAATTCTTAAAAGATAATTTAAATTAATTTTCCCCAATAGCGCTCCAATGACATTGGTTCTTGACTAAGATTCTTTAATTTGATTCAATAACATCAGAAAGGAAAGAGAGCATTTACAGGAGTAATTGTTCTAGGTGAGTAGAGAAGGGTTCATAGCGATAGACTCATAAGCCCGAGGTCAGTGGTTCGATCCCACTTCCCACTACCATAATCTTTAAAAAAAATATATAAATAATAATAAAATATGATTTATATTTCACATAGAGGAAAC
>CACDLR010000022.1 GCA_902553695.1 uncultured Pelagibacteraceae bacterium
TGTGTTTACTAATAATGTTATAGATTTAGTATGAAAAAAATTAAATCAATACAATAAGTTGATTCAATTATAGAGCGTTTATTCTTTTTGTAATTCTAGAAACGTTTCTTGAGGCGTTTTGTTTTTTTATCAGACCAGTTTTGGCAATTTTCATCAACTCAGAATTCAATTTTGGTAAGTATTCAAGAGCAGCTTTTTTATCCTTTTTTTCAATTAAAAGGTTAATATTTTTAATTGCATTTCTGAATCTGCTTTTTCTAGACTTATTCACCTTTGTCTGTCTTAAAATTCTTCTATTTGTTTTAATTGCTGATTTAGTATTCGCCATTTGCGCGATTGTATAGCTTGCTTATTTTACGTGGTCAATTATTTTTTTTAATTATTTTTGACAAATATTACACATATAAGTTGATCTATTTGAAATATTTATCTTTATTATAACACCTGAGCATAATTTATTTTTGCATCTTTTGCTCTCTCTATTATATGCTCGAAATTCTTTTTGATAGTTTCCTTTTTTCCCCTTTACTGAATGAAAGTTATTGATTGTAGTACCACCCATTTCAATTGATTGTCTTAATACTTTTTTAGTATTGTAAATGATGCTATTAATTTCTTTATCAGTTATTTTATAAGATAATTTTAGTGGATTTATTTTAGAATAATTTAGTATTTCACTTGCATATATATTTCCTATTCCAGAAATAAAATTTTGATCAATTAACATACATTTAATATTTTTTACCTTTTTTTTAAAATATTGTTTTACATAACTTAAATTAAACTTTTTTTCAAAAGGATCTGGCCCAAGTTGTTTAAAGTAATTACTTAATGAAACTTTCCCACTTATAAGTTTAATAAAACCAAACCTCCTCGGATCATTAAATATAATTCTAAAATTTTTGAAATTAAAAAAAATATGATTGTGTTTTGTTGGAAGATTTTTAGAATGATAAAAACTTAAATTTGTATTTTCAAAATTTTTTACATTTTTTATTAAATGCAAAGTCCCTGACATTCCTAAATGGATTATTAAAAACAAGCTTTTTTCAAATTCAATGACAACGTATTTTGATATCCTTTCAATTTTTATAATTTTAAGGCTAGATAATTTTTTTGATAGATTTTTAGGAACAGGAAATCTTAATTTTTTATTTTTTACTATAATTTTTAGTAAATTTTTATTTAAAATATATTTTTCAAGTGACCGTTTTACTACTTCTACTTCTGGTAATTCTGGCATATCAGACTATATTATAATTCTTTAAAAAAATAAAAATGCAACAAAAACTACAAAATACAAAAAATCTTGTTTCTGAAGTATTTAATAAGGTTTACGATAAATACGACTTAATGAATAATTTAATATCATTAGGAATTCATAAATCTTGGAAAAAACAATTAATTTACTCAATGAATCCAAGACAAAACAAAAATTTGATAGATGTTGCATGTGGTACAGGTGATATTGCTAAACTTTTTATAAAAGCGACGGATGGTAAATCAAAAATTCAATGTGTAGATCCAAGTAAAAAGATGATTTTAATAGGGAAGAATAAACTTAAAGATTATAAAAATATTTCTTGGAAAATTTCTGCTGCAGAAAAACTACCGTTTCAAAACTCTAAATTTGATTATTATACTATTAGCTTTGGTTTAAGAAATACCAAAAATCTAAATAAAAGTTTAGCTGAAGCTTATAGAGTTTTGAAAAAAGGTGGTAGGTTTTTTTGTCTGGAGTTTTCCAAAATTAATAACAATTACCTGGATTTTGTTTATCAAAATTACTCAAAATTGATACCATTATTCGGAGAATATGTAGTTGGAGATAAAAAACCTTATGAGTATTTGGTTAAAAGTATAAGAGAGTTTATAGACCAAGATGAACTTATAGATTTGATGAAGCAAAATAAATTTAGCAAGTGTCAATATATAAACTTAAATGGTGGTATAGTTGCATTGCATAGTGCTTGGAAATTATAATGATAAAAAAAATAATAACATTATTTGTCATCGGTAGAAAATTGGCTCTATCTGATGCGCTAGATATTGTTTCAAAGGTCGTCCAAATACCTACGTTAATAAAGATTTTTTTTAGCATACTTGGACTATTTGGGAAAAAAAATTTTAATAAAAATTTTAATGAGGATGAAAGATTATGTAGATCTATGGAGTCCATGGGTATTACCTTTATAAAGCTTGGACAATTCTTAGCTACTAGACCCGATATAATTGGTGAAAAATTAGCTGATCAGTTACAAACACTACAAGATAAAGTTCCACCATTTCCTAAAGATGTTGCGTTAAATGAAATTAAAAAGAGTCTAGGAAATGAAAATTATAAAGACTTTATTAATATTTCTGAACCTATTGCTGCGGCGTCAATTGCTCAAGTACATAAAGCACAAATTAAAGATGATGATGTGTTAAAAGAGGTTGCAATTAAGATTTTAAGACCAGAGATAAAAAAAGTCTTTAATGATGAAATTGAAGCTTTAATGCTACTTGCATCTATAATTGAGTCATTAATTAAAAAAACAAAAAGACTTAAACTTGTAGAAGTAGTCTTTTTATTAAAAGAAATTACAAACCATGAAATGGATTTGAGATTTGAAGCGGCGGCAGCTAATGAATTTTACGACAATACAAGAAATGATGTTGGATTTAAAATACCTAAAATTTACTGGAAACTTACAAGTGATAACGTACTAACTTTAGATTGGATTAATGCAATATCAATCAGAGAGGTGGAAAAAATTAAGGCACTCGATATAAATTTAAAAAACTTAGCAAGAGACATAATTCAACATTTTCTTAGACATGCTGTTAGAGATGGTTATTTTCATGCTGACATGCATCAGGGAAATTTGCTTGTGGATAATAGTGGACAATTAGTTTTTATCGATTTTGGAATAATGGGAAGAATTGATAAAATTAATAGAAGATTTTTAGCGGAAATACTTTATGGATTTATTAAAAGAGATTATAAAAAAGTAGCAGAGGTACATATTACTGCAGGATTAGTTCCCAATAATGTAAATCAAGGAGAGCTTGCACAAGCTCTAAGATCAATTGGTGAACCAATATTTGGCCAGTCGGTGAAGGATATCTCTGGAGGTAAGTTGTTAAAACAATTATTTGATATAACTGAAAAATTTAATATGCAGACGCAGCCACAACTTTTACTTTTGCAAAAAACCATGGTAGTTGTAGAAGGTGTTGCAAGAAAATTAGATCCAGATGCAAATATTTGGAAAATATCACAACCAGTTTTAGAAAAGTGGCTTAAGGAAACAAAGGATCCATTTAATGAATTTGGTAATGTTTTAAAAGATACTACAGATGTTTTAAAAAAACTTCCTGAGCTACCTAAAGTAATGGATAAAGCAAATCAAGCTTTAACGTTCCTTGCAACTGGACAAATTCCGCAAAATTCAAATACTTATTCATCTTTAAATGAAAAAAAAGTGGAACTTAAATCATTTAAAAATCAAAGTATTATTGGTTTATTATTTCTTGTAATTTTATCGATCATAGTATTTTAATTTCAATATGAATAATTTAGTAAATAAAAAAATATTACTTGTAATTTGTGGTGGGATTGCCGCGTATAAATCTTTAGAATTGATTAGAATTTTTAAAAAAAATAATTATCAAGTTAAAACTATCTTATCTAAGGGTGCTATGGAATTTATTACCCCTTTATCTGTTAGCTCACTATCAAATGAAAAAGTTTATACAGATCTTTTTGATTTTAAAAATGAAGCAGAAATGGATCATATATCATTATCTAGATGGGCAGATATTGTTTTATTCGCACCAGTTACTGCCAATAAAATAGCTCAGCTTAGCTATGGTTTAGCAGAAGACTTAGCTACTACGGTTGCCCTAGCCTCCGACAAACAAATCTTTCTTGCGCCAGCAATGAATGTCAGAATGTGGGAGAATAAATTAACAAAATTAAATTTAGAAAAATTAATTGATTCTGGTTATAAGATTATTGGTCCTGATATTGGTGAAATGGCATGTGGAGAATTTGGATCAGGAAAGTTTTCTGATCCTATGCAGATTTTTAGCGTAATTAAAAATTATTTTAAAAATATTGAAAAGAATAACAAATTTAAAGCATTGGTTACAGCTGGACCAACAAGAGAATATATTGATCCAGTAAGATTTATTACAAATAAATCTTCGGGAAAACAAGGTTATGCGATTGCTGATCAACTTCAGAAAAATGGTTTTGAAACTACTCTTATTTCAGGACCAACAAACTTAAAACCTCCTGATGATGTCAAATTTATTTACGTAGATTCTGCTGAGGAAATGTATAAAAAAACTATTGAAGTACTTCCTGTAGATGTAGCAATTTTTTCAGCAGCTGTTGCAGATTTTAAAGTAAAAGTGCCATATTTAAAAAAAATAAAAAAAGAAAATTTCGAAAGTTTAGAATTAGGGAAAACTAGAGATATTTTAGATTATACATCTAAACATAATGAACTAAGACCTAAACTTGTTATAGGTTTTGCTGCTGAGACAGAAAGTATTGAAAAAAATTCTAAAAAAAAACTAAATGAAAAAAATTGTGATTGGATAATTGCAAACGATGTTTCAAATACAGAAATAGGTTTTGATAGTGATTATAATGAAGTTCAAATTTTTCGTAAAAATAAATCAGGTAGTGAAAATATTTCATTAAATACCAAGGAAATAATTGCTAAAGAGTTGGTTGTAAGAATTTCGAACGAACTAAAAGCAAATGGTTAAAATTTTAATCAAGAGACTTAACTCGAAGGTAAAATTACCGATCTATAAGACAGACGGATCTTCTGGTATGGATTTAATGGCGTTTATAGAGGAACCTATTTTTATAATGCCTCAGAAATCAAAATTAATACCTACAGGATTATCTTTAGCCATACCAAATAATACTGAGGTTCAAATTAGACCTAGATCTGGCTTAGCAGCTAAAAATAATATTTCTGTTTTAAATACCCCTGGTACAATTGATAGTGACTATCGAGGAGAACTTAAAGTAATACTTTATAATCATGGAGATAAGGAATTTAAAATTAATAATGAAGATAGGATTGCTCAAATGGTATTAGTTCCAATTATCAAAGCCACTTTGGAAGAGGTAAAAGATCTGCCAAAGACAATAAGAGGTAGTGATGGTTTTGGCTCTACAGGAAAATGAAACAAATTAACAAAAATTATCTAGATAGATATTCTCGTCAAATAGTTCTTAAAAATATTGGCATCTCAGGTCAAAAAAAAATTAGCTCATCAAAAGTATTTATAGTAGGTGCAGGAGGACTTGGATGTCCGATAGCTGATTTACTTTGTAGGTCTGGAGTTGGAGAAATAGGCATAATTGATCATGACAAAATTTCTTTATCAAATCTTAACAGACAAATTCTTTATGACACTAGTGATATAAACAAATTTAAGGTTGAAGTATTAAAGCATAAACTTAAAAAAATTAATTCACTTGTAAAAGTTAATATATTTAGAAAAAAGATTGATAAAAAAAATATAGATAATTTGATTTCTAAATATGAGATTATAATCGATGCTTCCGACAATTTCGATACAAAATTCTTATTAAACGAAAGATGTATTAAACATCAAAAAAAATTAGTTGTAGGAGCAATAAGCAGGTTTGATGGTCATATTTTTGTATTTAATTTTCAGGATAAAAAAAACGTTTGTCTAAAATGTTTTTATCAAGATAAACCCTCAGATAACATATTAAATTGTGATCAAGAAGGAATTCTAGGAACAACAGCTAGTGTTATTGGATCTTTACAAGCAAATGAAGTTTTAAAAACTATTTTAGGACTTAAGAATAAATATAATAATTCAATATTAATTGTAAATACTTTAAATTTGAAAATGAGAATTGTTAAATTTAAAAAATTAAATAATTGTATATGCGGATAATAAATATTTTAATTATTATTTTTTTTTTTCTAATCCCATTTAAAATTGTATTTGCAGAAGAATTTGTTATGCTAAAAAATAACAAAGTTAATGTAAGATATGGACCAAGCTTTGAATATCCAATTAAATATGTTTATTTAAAAAAATATCTTCCAATTAAAGTTATTGATAAAAAAGAAAATTTTAGAAGAATAATTGACCATAAAAGTAATAGTGGATGGATACACACGTCACAATTGAAAAAATCTTCTTCAGTAGTATTAGTTAAAAAACAATTTATATTTTCGAAACCAACAAAATTCTCCAAACCAATTGCAATTGCAGAAAAAGGTAAACTTATTTTAATTAAAAAATGCAAAAATAACTGGTGTAAAGTATCATCAAAAAATTTTTCTGGTTGGATTTTATTTGATGTTTTTTGGGGTAAACTTCCTAATTAATTAAAGGGATCCTCTAATACACAAGCTACAAGATGTACTCTAGCTTGTTCACCGCCATTGAAAAAATTATGAAATTTTTTATTATTTGTAATTGTTGCTGTACCATCTGCGGGCATATGTTTGGCAACGTTTTCTATTACCATCATACATCCTTTATTTGTTACAATTGGTATATGAAGTCTAGGCTCTGGATCTTTGTGCCAGCTCAAAGTCGATCTAGGTTCTTTCAACAACAATCTAACTCTTCCTAGTTTAAATCTTCTCCTTAAAACCTCATAAACTTCCTTAAAATAAGTATTTTCAAACTCAGGTACTAGCTCTGTATATTTAGATTCATCTATATCAACATCTCTTGAAACCTCTTTCCCAGTTTCATCAGCAATAGTCCAGTATTTGCCTCGCACATTATTGCCCTCTACAGAACTAACGTCATTTGGCACTCTATTAATCGAGATTGCACCAAAATGACTTACTCCAGGAGATTTAAATTTTTTATTTTTTAAAACTTTTTCTAAATCATTTCTAAGTCTAGATATATCAAACTGCAAATCTGGTACTTTGTAAAAATCTTCAAAACTCATTTCCGCCATAAGTTTGTTCCTTTTAATTTATGTCTGTAAATCAAATCGATCTGCATTCATAACCTTAGTCCAAGCAGCTGTAAAGTCATTTACAAATTTATCTGATGAATCATCTGTCGCATATACCTCAGCTAATGCTCTTAGTTGAGAATTTGAACCAAAAATTAAATCCGCTCTTGTACCAGTCCACAGAACTTTTCCTGATTTTCTGTCTACTCCATTAAACAAATCTTCTTTGCTAGAAGTTTCTTTCCATTTAATATTCATATCTAACAAATTTACAAAGAAATCATTTGTCAGTTTTCCTGGTCTTTTGGTAAATGCACCGTATTTTGAACCATCGAAGTTTGTTCCAAGAACTCTCATTCCACCAACCAAAACTGTCATTTCAGGACCAGTTAACTGCATTAATTGTGCTTTATCTACTAACAACTCTTCAGCCTGTGTGGAGCTTTCAAGGTTTGTATAGTTTCTAAAACCATCTGCTTGAGGTTCTAATAGCCCAAATGAGTGGATATCAGTTTGATCTTGAGAAGCATCTCCTCTTCCAGAGGAAAATGGTAACTTAATTTTTCTACCTGCGTCTTTTGCTGCTTTCTCCACCCCAACATTTCCTCCAAGAACAATTAAGTCTGCTAAAGATACATATTTCTTTTTTGTATTAAATGCTTTTTGAATTTTTTCAAAAACTTTAATTATTTTTGAAAGTTGGGAAGGATTATTAACTTTCCAATCTTTTTGTGGTGATAACCTTAAACGTGCTCCATTAGCTCCACCTCTTTTGTCAGATGCTCTGTAAGTTGAGGCAGAAGCCCAAGCTGTTGATACTAATTGAGAAATTGAAAGTCCTGATTTAGCAATCTTTGTTTTTAATAATTCAATATCGTTATTTTTAAGTTTACTTTTATTTTTTGGAACAGGATCCTGCCAAATTAAATCTTCTTTTGGAACCTCACTTCCTAAATAATTTATTTTTGGACCCATGTCTCTATGCGTTAACTTAAACCAAGCACGGGCAAAGGCATCGGCAAACTCTTCAGGATTATTATGAAAGTATTTTGAAATTCTACCAAATTCAGGATCGAATCTCATAGATAAGTCAGTTGTTTGCATCATAGGTAAATTTTTCTTACCTTTAATATGTGCATCAGGTGTCATATTAGGAGCATGACCATTTTTAACTGGCTTCCATTGATGTGCGCCAGCAGGGCTTTTTGTTAATTCCCACTCATATCCAAAAAGATTATCAAAGTAACCCATATCCCATTTAATTGGATTTGAAGTCCACGCACCTTCAATACCACTACTTATTGTATCAGCTCCTAATCCACTTTTGTAGTTACTGTTCCATCCAGTTGATTGGTCTTGAATTCTAGATCCTTCAGGCTCAGGTCCTTTGTGAGACTCTGGAGCTGCACCATGTGATTTACCAAAGGTATGACCACCAGCAACTAATGCAACGATTTCGTAATCATTCATTGCCATTCTACCAAAAGTTTCTCTTATATCTCTTGCAGCTAAAATTGGGTCTGGATTCCCATCTGGACCTTGAGGATTTACATAAATTAAGCCCATTTGAACTGCGCCAAGAGGATTTTCTAATTCTCTTTTTGAATTATATCTATCGTTAGCAAGCCATTCTTTTTCAGAACCCCAATAAATATCTTCTTCCGGTTCCCAAATATCTTCTCTCCCTCCACCAAATCCAAAAGTTTTAAAACCCATAGACTCCAGTGCAACATTCCCAACTAATATAAATAAATCAGCCCATGATATTCTTTTTCCATACTTTTTCTTAATGGGCCATAAAAGAAGTCTAGCTTTATCTAAGTTTACATTGTCCGGCCAACTGTTTATAGGTGCAAATCTTTGATTTCCAGTACCTGCTCCACCTCTGCCATCACCTGTTCTATATGTTCCAGCAGCATGCCAAGCTAGACGTATAAATAAAGGTCCGTAGTGTCCATAGTCAGCTGGCCACCAATCTTGTGACTGTGTCATTAGTTTATGAAGATCTTTTTTTAATGCTTTATAATTTAGTTTTTTAAATTCTTTTTTGTAATTAAATTTTTTATCCATTGGATTTACCAAGGATGAGTGCTGACTTAATATTTTTAGATTAAGGCTATTTGGCCACCAATCTCTATTTGTTTGGCCTTTTCCTGAATTATTTTTTTGTGGTATTCCTTCGCCGTGAAACGGGCATTTGTTTATGTCATTATTTATTTCGCTACTCATGATTTCCTCCGCATTTTCATAAAATATATGTTCTTAAACCAATAAAGTCAAGTAGTTTAGAATGATTATAAACTAGAATTTTTTAGAAATTTTGAATGTAACTTCTATATCTTTTATTTTTTTTCCAGCTGGAGGAGTTGGTGTTTTTTTTATTTCTACCTCTTGAGAATCAATATCAATTAATTCCCTAGTATATTCATCATAAAAATGATGATGTGAAGAAGTATTCGTGTCAAAGTAGGATATGTCGTTTCCAATACTAATTTCTTTCAAGTATCCTTTTTTTCGAAATGCGTGAACTGTGTTGTAAACAGTTGCGAGTGAAATTTTTTGGTTATGTTGACTTTGAATAATCTTAATTAATTCACTTATAGAAAAATGAAAAGTTTTTTCCCTGTTAAATAGTACTTCACATATTTTTATTCTTTGTTTTGTTGGACGTAATCCAGAATTTCTTAATTTAGCTATGTAATTTGCTTCAATATTTGACATACTTTATAATAGTTCTAAACTATAGTAATGTTATATTTGACTGAAATCAAGTATTAAGGTTAAACTTTTATGAAAAAAAACTCCTACAGTTACAATGACTTAATAAACTGCGGAGAAGGCGGTTTATTTGGACCTGGTAACGCAAAACTACCTCTTCCCCCAATGCTCATGTTTGACAGAATTAACGAAATTAGTGAAAATACAGGCGCATATAAAAAAGGATTAATAAAAGCTGAGTTAGATATTAAAAATGATTTATGGTTTTTTAATTGTCATTTTAAAGAGGATCCAGTAATGCCAGGTTGTTTAGGATTGGATGCTATGTGGCAACTAGTTGGTTTTTACCTTGGTTGGCTTGGAAATCCCGGAAGAGGAAGGGCCTTGGGCGTTAGTGCAGTAAAATTTACTGGTGAAGTGCTTAAAAATGTC
Organism: uncultured Pelagibacteraceae bacterium; assembly: GCA_902553695.1. GTDB lineage: Bacteria > Pseudomonadota > Alphaproteobacteria > Pelagibacterales > Pelagibacteraceae > Pelagibacter. The sequence goes on from CACDLR010000022.1 coordinate 10,121, forward strand.
AAAATGGCCACTTATGAGATTAATATGAAAAGAATTCTTGTAAAAGGAGAAACAACAGTTGGTCTAGCAAATGGTATACTATCTGCTGATGGAAAAAAAATATATTCAGCAGAAAATTTAAAAGTAGGATTATTTAAATAATGAGAAGAGTAGTTATAACAGGCTTAGGTATAGTTTCTTGCCTAGGAAATAATCAGGAAGAAGTAAAACAATCATTAATAAATTCAAAGTCAGGAATTTCATTTTCTGAGGAATATAAAGAACATAATTTAAAAAGTCATGTACATGGAAAACCAAATATAAAACTCGAAGATCACATTGATAGAAAAACAATAAGATTTATGGGATCAGGTTCTGCTTACAATTATATTGCTATGAAAGAGGCTATTAAAGACTCAGGACTAGAAGAAAAAGATGTAAGTAATTTTAAAACAGGAATTGTTATGGGATCTGGCGGTCCATCAATTGAAAATGTAATTTTAGCAGCGGATAAGACACGGGCTAAAACACCAAAATTAATGGGTCCTTTCATTGTCCCTAGAACAATGGCCAGCACTGCATCTGCGACTCTAGCTGTTCCATTTAAAATTAAAGGGACAAATTATACAATGAGTTCTGCATGTGCAACTAGTGGGCATTGTATAGGAAATTCTATGGAACTTATTCAAATGGGTAAACAAGATATTGTTTTTGCAGGTGGAAGTGAGGAAATTCACTGGGCAATGACTGCAATGTTTGATGCTATGACAGCACTATCCTCAAAATATAATAATACACCAGAAAAAGCGTCTCGAGCATATGATAAAACTAGGGATGGTTTTGTGATAGCAGGAGGAGCTGGTGTATTGGTGCTTGAAGAATATGAGCGAGCCAAAGCCAGAGGTGCTAAAATTTATGCAGAATTAACTGGTTATGGAGCAACTTCAGATGGATATGATATGGTGGCACCATCAGGTGAGGGAGCAATTAGATGTATGAAAATGGCACTTGCTACATCAAGAAATAAAATTGATTATTTAAATACTCATGGAACTTCAACTCCAGTTGGAGACATTACAGAATTAAATGCAGTTGGAAATACTTTTGGGTCAGAAATTCCAAAGATAAGTTCAACTAAATCTTTATCTGGTCATCCTTTAGGCGCAGCATCTGTTCATGAAGCAATTTATAGTTTAATTATGATGAAAAATAATTTCATAACAGCTTCTGCAAATATTAATGATATGGATGAAAATGCTAAAAAATTCCCAATTGTCACACAAACTGAAAAGAATGTTGAATTAAACTCAGTTATGTCCAATAGCTTCGGTTTTGGAGGAACAAATGCAACTTTAATTTTTGAAAAGGTTAAATAAATGAATTTAATGAAAGGCAAAAAAGGTTTGATTATGGGTGTTGCTAACGAGAGATCTATTGCCTGGGGTATTTCACAAAAACTAGCAGACGCAGGTGCTGAGCT
>CACDLR010000023.1 GCA_902553695.1 uncultured Pelagibacteraceae bacterium
AAAAATTCATGAAAAGGGTATAAATAAAAGATTTCCCAATTTACCAAGCAATATAATTGAAAGTACTTGGTCAGGTGTAGTTTGCAGAAGTAGAAACGGATCTCAAATTTTTGAAAAAATTAATGATAATGTTTTTGTGGCTGGATGTTATAATGGATCAGGAATTGGAACAGGAACATTTTTTGGAGAGCAAATTGCATTAATGGCTTCAAATCAAGACTCTGATAAAATCAGTATAATTGAAAACAGAGTTAAACCTACAAAGCTACCAACAGATTTATTATTAAATATAGGGGTTTACACTCGCTTATTTTATGAGAGATTAAGAGCAACAACAGAAATTTAATGAAAAAATATAAATCTATAATTTTTATAATAGTGGCACTAGCACTTTTATATATAGCTAAAGATAAATACAGTTCATTTAATATCAGCAAAAGTATTCAAGCTTGTTTAATGGGACAAAAAAAATTAAATCCTGATTTATCAAGAGAAGAAGCTGAAAATATTTGTGTAGAATATGTTAAGGAACAAGTAAATAAGTAATTAATTTAAATGAAAAATATACTCTTTATAATTTTTATTTCATTAACTTTTAATTTAAGTGCTAAAGCAGCATTCCTGAATGTTACAATTGATTATAATAAAAACTCAAATTGTAAACTTGATAAACAAATATTAAAAAACGAAATATACGATTATAAAGAATTTAGTGCACATCAGATTAAAGATAATAAAGATAGAAAAATAAATATAAAAGCAATCAAATCTCAAGAGCTAAAGATAAGTGGTCTGTCCGAATTTTTCACTAATTCTCCAAACGGTGCGATTTATGATACTCAAATCATAAAAGATAATACAATTTTACTTCGAGTTTTAACAAATGATGAAAAGTATTCTGAGTCTGTTTTTATTAATAAATCCACGGGTGAAATGCTTCATGAAATTACAACAAATATTGATACTCCGAATCAAGGTAAAGAAATTTCCTTTTTTACATGTGATATGAGATAAATAATTTTGATAATGATTATCATTATTATTTTTTTTCCAATAAAAAAAATTTTTTTTTGAGAATGATTATCATTCAAACTGAAATTTCTTGAATAAAATTCTACAATTATTATTTAAGTCTTATGGATACACAAACTTATAACTGTAAAAAATGTGGTTTAACAATTTCATCTACATGTTCTAAATGTGATAGAGTTGTTGATGTTAAAGTAATGGATGATGGTTGTTTAGTACAGGTTACTAAATGTGGTGATTGTGCGAATGTTCCAGTGATTAAAGATATTTGCGCTGTTCAAAACAAGTAATCAAAGAATAACTAAATCTAATTTCTGTTTACCCAATCTTTCATTGCCTTGTTCTGTAACAAGGTAAGTTTCACCAAGATTCATAGCAAGTTGATTATCAGAGTCCATTAATATCATATGCATAAAAAATACATTGCCTGGTTCTATTACATACGGATTGCCAGTGTATAGCATAGGCCAATCCATCCAATTTGGAGAAAAAGTAGTTCCTAAAGAATAACCACAAGCATTCATTCTTGCTTTATTGTAACCAAGATCATCAAATGTTTTTGCGTGAATATCAAATACTTCACCAATTTTATTTCCTGGCTTTAATTTACTTTCACAATTTTTTAATGCTTCTACACAAGCTTCGTGCATTTTATAATGTTCAGGATCAGCTTTATTAATCGGAATAGTTCTAAACATTGCAGAGTGATAGTGCCGGTACGTACCAGCCCACTCAATAGTTAATTGATCTGGATTTTTTAAAATTTGTTTTTCTGCTTGATAACGACAGAGTAGGGCGTTCTTTCCTGAACCAATAATAAATTCGTTAGCAGGATAATCTCCACCATCTTCAAATATAACTCTATTCATTTCAGCTAATATTTTTGACTCACTTACTCCTGCTTTTGCATGTTTCCAAACTTCATCTAAAGCTTTGTCAGCAAGTTCAGCAGCCTTTCTTACATAAACAATTTCTTCTTTTGATTTAACTACTCTTAATTTAGTAATTAAATCTGATTTATCCTCAATAGAACAATAATTTTCCAAAGATTTATTTAGTCTTAAGGCATTTCTACCTGTTAAACCGTAAGCTTCATACTCAACACCTAGTTTTTTTCCTTTAAGATCAAGTTCATCCAAAATAACTTTAAGATCACCGGTTGGATTGGAGCCATCTTTATCAATCCAAATCCTAATGTCTTCAATATTAGAAGTATTTTGTGCCTGCCTAAGATCAGGAGCTCTAGTTAATAGAATTACGTTTCCTTTTTGATCTAAAATTAAGGTTTGAAAAAAAACGTAACCGAAGGTGTCATAACCGGTTAGCCAATACATAGATTCTTGTCTAAACATTAAAAGAGCATCAATATTTTGCTCTTTCATTGAATTTAAAACTTTTGATTTTCTTGATTTAAATTCTTCTTGTGAAAAGTGAAGACCCATGATGTAAATACTATAATTTCAATCAAAAATACATTCAATGGAAATAATTTATTTTTTACTTGCAAGTTTCTTAGTTGTAGTTGTTCCTGGTCCAACAGTTAGTTTAATAATAGCCAACTCATTAAAATCTGGAATGAGAGCTGGAATTTTAAATGTATTTGGAACTCAAATAGGTTTAATTATATTAATCTTACTTCTCGCATTGGGATTTAAAGCTATATCTCCTTTTTTAGAGGAAGTAATAAAAGTTGTTAGAATAATTGGTGCAATTTACTTAATGACATTGGGATATTTAAGTTTTACTTCAAAAAATCTCTCAGATAATTCAGAAAAAATAAATAAATTTGATAAGAAATTTATACTACAAGGATTAATAGTGATCTTATCTAATCCTAAAGCTTTTTTGTTTCTTGGAGCGTTTATTCCTCAGTTCATTGAAATTAATCAACCAATCGGAAGACAGATAATTTATTTTGGAATTTTATTTATGATTGTAGGTGCAATATTTGATGGAATGTATGCAGTAGTATTTGGAAAATTTAGAGAAATAATAATTAATAAATATATAAATATTTTAAATAAATTAGGTGGAACTTTATTATTTTTTGTAGGTCTTTGGTTGTTATTTTATTGATGGATAGCGGACCTATTGATTACAAATCAGGCAACACTGACATTGGATCTAGTCTAGTTTGAAACCAATTAACTCTAAAATCCAAATGTGGTCCTGTTGATCTTCCAGTTGAACCAACAGTACCAATAATATCTCCTTGATTAATTTTATCTCCTACAGAAACTATCACAGTTTCTAAATGTGAATAAATTGTAGAAATACCATGACCGTGATCCATTATTACCGTTCCCCCAGTATAATAAAGATCATCTTCCGCCATTGTAACAACACCTGTGCCTGAAGATTTAATTTTTGTTCCTTGCTTTGCAGCGATATCAATTCCATAATGTGGCCATCTAGGTTTTCCATTTAAAATTCTTTGACTTCCATAAACGCCGCTTATGATGCCTTCAACCGGCATAATAAATTGATCTTTAAAAAAAGGTAAATCAGAATTAATAGCTCTTGCTTCTCCAATTCTGTTGTTTTCTGCTTTTATTCTTTGGTATACTTCTTCAGGTGGGGTTACTTTACTTTCCTCTAAGCCATCGATTCTTTGAATATTATATTTTCTTTTAAGAACTTTCTTAATTATCTTTTCTTTTTTTCCATTAATAATTTTTGTAATGGCTACATCAAATTTTCTATCTCGATCAATTCCAAAAACAAAGTATCCATCTTCAGAGACTTTTACTTCTTTTTTACCTACAATTATTTTTGAACCAGGTTCTGTTATTCCAATTATAAAATGACCTTGTAAAAACTTACCTTTAAATTCAACAGCAAATGCATTTGTGGAGAATATAATTGCTACGAAAAGCAATAATTTTTTCATTATTTAGCTGTCCATCCGCCATCTACCAATAAGGAAGTACCAGTAATCATTGATGCTGCATCAGAGGCAAGAAAAACAGTAGCTGAAGCAACTTCTGATAATTCTGCAAACCTTCCTAGCGGAATGTTATTTAATGTTTCTTTTTTGAATTTTCTATTTTTTAAAAATTTTTTAGTCATCGGAGTGATAACGAAAGTTGGGCAAATAGTATTAACTCTAATATTATATTTAGCTAAATCTATGGACATTCCTTTAGTCAAACCTTCTAAGCCCCACTTGTTCATATTATAGACACTTCTAATTGGACCTCCTACATGACCCATTTGAGAAGACATATTTACTATTGCTCCTCCAATTTTCTTTCTATTTTTAGCTTTTATCATTTTTATTGCACATAACTGAGCAAGATTGAAAGTTGCTATAGTGTTTATTTTGACAAGATATTCCATATTTTTAGTTTTAACTTGAGTAAAATGTTCAGGAATATTATTTCCAGCATTATTTATTAAAATATCTATTTTTGGTTGACTATTAATAATGTTTTTAATTTCATTGTAATTTGTAATATCGCAAACATAAGATTTGCATTTTGACTTTAATTTTTTAATTTTTTTTGAGACTTCATCTAAATCTTTTTTAGTTCTACTAATTATGACCAGATTTGCACCAGCTTCTGCTAATGCTATGGCGCACGCTCTTCCTAGCCCTTTACCAGCTCCTGTAACAATAGCTGTTTTATTTTTAAGGTTATATTTTTTTAAATACATTTTTATATAAATAGTTTTATATCAGTATAAATCAATTCAACAGCAACAACCAGTATTGCAATTAGTCCAAGCCAAGCGATCCATTTATATTTTTTAATCCAACCAGAAATTAAAGTAGCTCCGACAGCCATTATAGCTATTGATAAAAGTAATCCGAATATTAATAAGAAATAATGATCTTTAGCAGCTCCCGCCACACCCAAAACATTATCTAGGCTCATTGTAAAATCTGCAATTAAAACAGTTGTAATAGCTTTAAAGAAACTTGAATTATCGACTTTAATATTTTCATGATCTTCGGATTGTTTTTTGATGACATCTATATAAAGTTTGTAAACAATATAAAGTAGTGCTAATCCACCAATAAGTCTTATTCCTTGTATTTGTAATAGATAAGCAGTTAATAAAGTCAGTATTATTCTTAGTACAACTGCACCACTAATTCCCCAAAATATAATTTTTTTTCTTTGTTCTGGTGGAAACTGAGATGCAACCATACCAATTATAATTGCATTATCTCCTGCTAAAACTAAATCAATTAAAACTATTTGAATAAATATAATGATTTGCTCGGATAACATTATCCGTTCAATATCATATCAGCACCCTTTTCAGCAATCATAATTGTTGGAGCATTTGTATTACCTGAGGTAATGTTGGGCATAATAGATGCATCTATAACTCTTAAATTTTGTATTCTTTTTACTTTTAAAGAATCATCAACAACTGCCATATCATCATTACCCATTTTACAAGTACCAACAGGATGAAATATTGTTTGAGTAAAATCTGAACCAGCTTTTACTAATTCTTCATCATCAGTAATATGAGCTCCTGGTCTATATTCCTCTGGCTCATATTTTTTAAAAGTTTCAGTTTCTAACATTATTTTTCTAACTATTTTTAAACCTTGTGCAGCAACTTTTCGATCTTCATCAGTTGATAAATAATTCATTTTAATCTTTGGATAAATTCGACTGTCATTGCTAACTATAGTTATTTCACCACGGCTTGTAGGTCTAATATTTGCAACGGTTGGAGTAATCCCCTCAAAATCATGCATAGGTGTAACTCCTAATATGTCTGTACTTACAGGTGAAACATGAAATTGTAAATTCGGAGTTGCTCTTGATGGATCACTTTTAACAAATCCGCATACTTGACTTGCCCCCATCGTAACTGGCCCACTTTGTTTTAGAACATACTCAAGTCCCATTAAAAATCTTCCAAATAAGCTTTCAACTTTTCTATTTAAAGATTTTAAATTTTTAACTTTATAAACTGGTCTAAACATTAAATGGTCTTGTAAATTCAGACCTACACCATTTGATTCAGATACAACATCTATCCCAAGATTTTTTAGTTTTTTTATATTTCCAATACCAGATACTTGCAAAATATGGGGAGAACCAATTGATCCAGCAGATAAGATTATTTCTTTATTTGCAGCTACTGTATTTAAGTTATCTCCTAAATAATAATTTACACTCGTAGCTTTTCTTCCTTCAAAATTTATTTTCTGAACATGAGCATTTACAATTATTTTTAAATTTGATCTTTTTTTAACAGGATTTAAATATCCCTTAGCTGCACTACACCTTAATTTTAATCCCACTTTATTGAAACTTGTAGTAAACTGAAAAAAACCAACTCCAGTATTATCTCCAGTATTAAAATCATTTGTTTTAGGTATTCCGTACTCCTCAGCAGCATTTTGAAATTCATCTAATAATTTTAGATTTATTTTTTTGTTAGCTACTGTAATAGGTCCTTTGTCATTATGAAATTCACTTTTTCCTAACTCATTATTTTCTGACTTTAAAAAATAAGGTAACACGTCATCCCAAGCCCAACCTTTATTGCCTAATTGCCTCCAAATATCATAATCTTCTTTTTGACCTCTAATCCACAGAAGGCCATTTATTGAAGAACTTCCACCCAAAGTTTTGCCTCTAGGATATCTTATTGACCGATTATTCATTGTTTCATCTGGTTCAGTTTTATAACACCAATCAACTTTAGGGTTATGCATTGTTTTAAAATATCCAACTGGTATGTGTATCCATGGATAAGTATCTTTTCCACCTGCTTCAATTAATAAAACTTTGTTATTAGGGTTTGCTGATAGTCTATTCGCAAGAACACATCCAGCTGATCCTGCTCCAACAATTATATAATCAAAGTTCTGCATAGTAGAATTATTCTAATCATAATTTAATTAATCAGCATATAATAGCATTGTTATTTAAGATATGCATGATTTGTCGCTTGTAATCAAAGTGTTTTTTTGAGAGGATAATAGTTTGTTAATTTAAATTAATTAAGAGGGAAATAATAATGAAAAAAATCATTTCGACGTTATTTGCAGTGTTCTTTTTAATGGGGCTATTTAATAGCGCTAATGCTGCAACAACATTTAAATGTCAGACCGTCTTGAACGCAAAAGGTGATGAAGTAAAAATGCTTAAAGATTTTACTGACAATGTAACAAAACTTACAAGTGGTTCTCTAAAATTTGAAATCATGCCTGCAGGAACAGTAGTTGGTGTAAAAGAAACATTAGACGCTGTTGACAAAGGATTAATTGATTGCGGATTTGCTTGGACTCACTATTGGTCAGGAGAGCATCCTGCAGCAATGTTATTTGGATCTCCAGTAGCAGGTGGCGGTGTAGGTATTGACAACATTGCTTTCCTATCATGGTTCTTGATGGGTGGCGGTGAACAACTTTATGATAGACTTTGGAAAGAAATGGACAGAGACATCAAAGGTTTTATGCTTCAACCAGTTGGACCAGAAGCTCTTGGATGGTTTCCTAGAAAAATAAAAAATATGGATGACTTTAGAACATTCAAATTTAGAACACCTCCAGGAATTCCAGGACAAACTTATAAAGACATAGGTATTGCATCTGTTGCAATGGGTGGTGGAGATATTCTACCAGCTTTAGAGGCAGGTACAATTGATGCAGCAGAATGGTGTTGTCCAAAACCAGACATGGTATTTGGTATTCATAAAGTTCTAAAACATTACTACTTACAAGGTTTACACCAAGTAGTGGTTAATGCTGACTTCTATATGAATGGAACAAAATATAATAAACTTTCAGATCACGAGAAGAATTCATTAAAAATTGCAGCTGATGCATCTTTAATGAGATCTTTAGCTTACAGGATCAAAGTAAATGGAGAAGCTCTAAAAGAACTTACTACAAAACATGGTGTAATTCTTGAAGATACTCCAGCTGACTACTTTCCAGAATATATGGCAGCTGCAAAAGCTACTTTAGATAAAAACTCTAAAGAGAATGCTTTCTTTAAAGAAGTTTACGACTCAATGGTAAACTTTGCTAATGTTGCAGTTCCGTTTTGGTCTGGAGCTCAATCTTCAAATGCTAAGCTAGGAATGGCTTATGCGAATTCTTTGAAGTAAACTAAACTTTATTAAAGCGGGCGAATATCGCCCGCTTTTTCCTTTTTTATAATGACTGATAAACCTACCAATCTAGATATATCAGATGAAATGATAGCCGAAAGGCGTGGTGGATCAGGTAAAATGCCTGACGATATGCCAACATGGATGGCAAAAACGATAGTTTCGATAGATAAATTTAATAAAACAATAGGTAATATCGTTTGCTGGATAACAATTCCATTGATTTTAGGAATGGTTTACGAAGTCTTGGCAAGAAAACTTTTTCTTGCACCAACAATTTGGGCGTATGACATGAGTCGTTTTTTATACGGAGCTTTATTTATGCTTGGTGCTGGTTATGCTCTTTCAAAAGGGGTTCATATAAGAGCAGATTTTTTATACAGAAATTTTAAAACCAAAACTCAAGGTAAAATTGATTTTTGGCTTTATCTTTTATTTTATTTTCCAGGTTTAATCGTATTTCTTTATATGACAACTATATTTGTTCAAGAATCAATCATGCGTAATGAAAGAGGAATGGACACAACTTGGATGCCTTATATGTGGCCTATAAAATCATGTTTATGGTTTGGAATAATATTTTTGTTAGTTCAGGGAGTTTCAGAATTGTTTAAAAGTTATTATGCTATGACTAAGGGAAGGTGGCCCGGACAAGAATGATTTCACATTTAATCGATCCAGCTATATTAGGTTTTATATTAATTGGAGTAATGTTATTCGCGATATTTATAGGGTTTCCTATATCTTTTACTTTAATTTTCTTAGGATTTGTTTTTGGCTATCTTGGATTTGGAAAGTTAGTTTTTTATTTAATGACTTTACAGTTTTCCATGGTCATGACCGAACAAACTCTCGCCGCCGTACCACTCTTTGTGTTTATGGGCATAATGATGGAACAAGCGGGTTTAATGGAAAGATTATTTTCTGCCTTTCAAATGATGTTAGCAAAAGTAAGAGGTTCTTTATATTATGCAGTTTTATTTGTTTCTGTAATTTTTGCAGCTGCAACAGGTATTGTTGGTGCCTCAGTAACAATATTAGGAATAATGGCAGCGAAATCAATGAATAAGTCTGGTTATGATGTGAAGTTAGCGGCTGGTACAATTACAGCTGGGGGAACTTTAGGTATATTAATTCCTCCAAGTATCATGCTTGTTGTAATGGGCCCAATTATGGAAATTCCTGTTACTGATTTATTTGCAGCAGCTATTCTTCCAGGTATTTTATTAGCATGTTTATATGCCGCTTATACAACAGTGAGATGTATGATAAATCCTAAGCTAGGACCAACTGTCCCTGAAGAACTTAGAGCAAAAAGTATGAAGGCTGTTTGGATCGAGTTTTTTCTTGGATTAGTTCCTCCTGCAGCTTTAGTATTTGCCGCTCTTGGAAGTATATTATTTGGTTTTGCAACTCCCACAGAGGCTGCTGGATGTGGTGCAGCTGGTTCACTTATTCTAGCTCTTGCTTATAGAAAATTATCATTACCGAAATTGCAAGATGCTTTAGTTAAAACTTTAGAGATATCTGCTCTAATAATGGTATTAGTTGCGGCCTCAAATTTTTTTGGAGCTGTTTTTGCAAGGTTGGGAACACCAATGGTTTTAACTGATTTTCTTTTATCTTTAGAAATGAATAAATATTTAATTTTAGCAATGGTAATGGTTATGATTTTTTTATTAGGTTGGCCATTAGAGTGGGTACCAATTGTAATGATAATTGTACCAATAATTTTACCACTTATTGAGGCGTTAGAATTTAGTTTGATATGGTTTGCTATTTTAGTTGCAGTAAATCTTCAGACCGCCTGGCTATCGCCGCCCGTTGCTTTATCTGCATATTTTTTAAAAGGTGTAGTACCAGAGTGGGATTTAAAAGATATTTATCTAGGTATGATGCAATTTATGGTTCTCCAGGTGATTGGATTAATTATAATAATAGCATTCCCTAAAATAGTGCTTTGGTTACCAACACTGTTGTATGGACAGTAGTAAATAATTGTTTATTATCTATTAAGTGAGTCAAGAAAAAGCAAATATACATCTTACTAATTGGGATATTGTTGGAATAAATCCAAATGATAAAAATTGGACTAGCGGAGATATATTTTGCTTTTGGGCCAATAATATTCAAAGTTTAATAGGTTTTTCATTAATTGCATCACTCTATTTAGTATATGACTTAAATATCATTATTGTTTTGGTGGCATGCATTG
>CACDLR010000024.1 GCA_902553695.1 uncultured Pelagibacteraceae bacterium
GATAATGCACAAATTAAACAAACTATAAATATGAATTCCTTTTTTAAACCTTGTTCAATTACAAATATATTTTGAGCTCCAATTGCTAAAATTAGGCTAAATCCAGTAATAAAACCGAGAGTTAAAAATGTCATTTAGAGACTAAAAATTAAAAAATACTTTCTACACACATTGCAATACCCATACCACCACCAATGCAAAGAGTTGCGAGTCCTTTTTTTGATTTTCTATTTTGCATTTCATGTATCAGTGTAACTAACACTCTAGCTCCAGATGCTCCTATTGGGTGACCTAATGCAATTGCCCCGCCATTTACATTTACTTTCTCAGCATTAAAACCAAGTTCTTTATTAACAGAAATTGCTTGTGCAGCAAAAGCCTCGTTAGCTTCCACTAAATCTATTTGATCTTTAGTCCAACCTGCTTTTTTAATTGCTAATTTTGAAGCTGGAATAGGTCCTGTTCCCATTATTGAAGGATCAACTCCGCACTGGGCCCACGACACAATTTTAGCTAAAGGTTTTAAATTCTTATCTTTTGCTGTTTTTAAAGTCATTAATGTTAAAGCTGCAGCTCCATCGTTTAAACCTGAAGCATTACCTGCTGTAACAGTTCCATTTTCTTTAAAAACTGTTTTAAGAGTAGATAATTTTTCTATATTAGTTCCAATTTTAGGATATTCGTCTGTATCAAACATTTTTCCGTTTTTTAACTTTATCGGAACAATTTCATTTTTAAATTTATTTAGTTTGATTGCTGCTGATGCCTTGCTTTGAGAATTAACTGCAAATTCATCTTGTTCCATACGAGTAATTTGGTATTTTTCTGCAACAAAAACTGATGAAAACTTTATGAGTCAGGTTCTTGAACATGTGTTGTTAGCAAATGGTGTAAATATAGTTAAAAAAGGTGGAACAAAAAAACAAGGTAAGGCTTTAAAAAATTCATTAGAATTTTACAAGAAGTTAGCAAAAGCTAGTCCATCTGGTGAACTATATTGGAAACAGTCAAGAGAACTGTATTTCGCCGGTAAAACACCAATGATCATATGGTCTCCTTTTATAATGGATGAGCTAGCTGGTTTAAGAGATTCAGCTCCACCAACAATAAATAGTGATCCTACTTCACCTGAATTGGCATCTAAGACTGGTTTTATTACTAATTTTAGTGGACCAAATAATAAAAAAGGTGCCGCATGGGCAGACATAAGATACTTTGGAATAACAGCTGACGCAGACACTGATGAGGCTAAAAAGTTCATAATGTATTCTATGGACGAAGGTTATACGAATACATTATCAATTGCTCCAGAAGGTAAGTTTCCAGTAAGAAGAGGAAATTCAAGTGATCCTGAAGCGTATACAAAAGCTTGGAGTAAACTTCCAGTGGGTGTTGATAGAAAAGCACCTTTAACTGACCTTTATTCTGCAGATGTTATAAATAACATTGTAGCAGGTCTAGATACTGCTAACAGATGGGGTGTAAAAGAAGGTGAGCTATCAAGAGCATCAAAAATTATCAATGCTCAATTCATAAACAGAATCACAAGAGAATATATGGATGATGAGATATCTGTTGATGAAGCAGTTGATAAAATAAATGCTGAGTTAGCTAAATTCTAACAATTTAAATTATTAAAAAAAGCGGATAATATATTTTATCCGCTTTTTTTTATGGAACAAAAATTATCAAAAACAGAAAAAAAAACTGCTTATATATTAACTTTACCAGCAGTATGCCTAGTTTTTGCAATAATACTTTTTCCAATTTTTGCAAATATTTGGATTAGCTTTAAAGAGGTTCAACTAAAAGATATAAGAATTCCTGAGCCCAGAGCAAAAGAAATTGTAAAAACTATTCCTGATGAACAAAATAAAATCAAAATAGTTTATAAATTAAGAAATAGTTCACTATTACAAGAAATAAGAAATGTTAAATTCGAGGATAAATTTCCTGATAATTTCAAACCAATAAACTTACATGAAAGATGCAACTTTAAAAAAAATAAAGTTAAATGTGATTTTGGAAATTGGCCTGCTAAATATAGAGAAAATTTTGAGATTATTTTTGAAATTAAGGATAGCGCAAAAATCGATAAAAAAGATTTAAAGTCTTCAAAACCTAGGCTTTCAGGAGACTCTGATAATATATTATTAAATACAAATTTTACTTTAAAAAATTTTAAAAAAGTTATTTTTGAGAACGAATTTATCGATTTATTGCTTACAACTTTTTATTATACTTTTTTTGGTACTGTGGGATCTATTGTGTTTGGAATTTTAACTGCACAGATGGTAAATCAAAAGTTTTATGGAAGAACATTTATGCGTAGCGTTTTATTATTTCCTTACGTGGCACCCGTTGTAGCTCTTGCATATACATGGGAACTTTTACTTGATCCTAATAGTGGAACATTGAATAGCTTATTAGTGAATTTTCAAATTTTAGACACACCAATCAATTTACTTGGTCAAAAGTATTTAGATATAAATATACTTGGATTTAGCTTCAAGTTAAGACTTGCACTTACTACAGTTATAATATTTGAAATTTGGAGATATTTTCCATTAGCTTTTTTATTTATTCTTGCACGTCTTCAGGCCGTACCAAAAGATCTATATGAAGCTGCCGATGTTGACGGTGCAAGCCCATTTCAAAAATTCTTTAAAATAACATTACCTCAAATTACAGCGGTAATTTCAATACTCTTTATGATAAGATTTATTTGGAACTTTAATAAATTTGAGGATGTATTTTTACTTACTGGTGGTGCATCAGGAACAAGAACTTTACCAATTAATGTTTATCAACAAGGTTTTGCAATTTCAGATATTGGAATGGGATCAGCAGTTTCAATCGTAATTGTTTTGCTCTTACTTTTATTTATGTTTTTTTATTTTAAACTTTTAGGGAAGAGGGCAGATGAAAATTAAAAATCTTTTAATCTATTCTATAATTTCATCATTTTTCTTACTAAGTTTAATATCTATATGGAAAATACTAGTTACACTACAGGGACTCAAATTAGAAAACTTTAATACTCAAATCATATTTATACTTGGATTTTTATTTTCTTTTTTAAATATATTTATACAAGAAAGATTAAATTTTATTGTTAAATTTTTATTTTTTGCAATTATCTTCGTTTTTGTAGATGGATTTTTGATAAGTAAATTACCAATTTGGTACAATATAGGTATAGTATTTATTTTATATTTTTTTGCATCAAAAACAAAAAAATACAATTCCAAATTTTTGAACAATGAACATTCCACACAGTTAATTCTTTTTGATTTTTTAACTTTATTTGGAATTGTTCTTTTTTCATTTGTAATACTTTTCCCTTTTTATATGATGCTAGTTACTAGTTTTAAAACACAAATTGCTTTATTGGTAAATCCATTAGACTTCTCAATTGATTTCAATCAAGATCTAAAAGATTTATTTAAATCATATTTTGTGATTTTTACATCTTATAATTTTGGTAAATATATTTTAACTAGCACTATTGTGTCCCTCGGAACTGTGTTTATTACATTAATTTTTTCTATTCCGGCAGCATACGCAATAGCTAGACTTAATTTTTTCGGCAAAACGTTTATGTCAACATCAATATTGATAATATACATGTTTCCCGCAATAGTTTTGGTAATACCTTTGTATACAGTGTTTAGTCAATTAGGTTTGAGAAACTCTATAAGCGGGTTACTAATTGTTTATACAGCCACAACATTACCTGTAGCAATTTATATGCTCCAAGGTTATTTTAAAAGTATTCCTAAAGAATTAGAGGAAGCTGCAATTCTTGATAAATTAAGTTGGTTTGGAATAATTATTAAAATAATTTTACCATTAAGTATACCTGCCATTTCATCAGTTGCCCTTTATGTATTTATGATTGCCTGGAACGAATTTTTATTTTCATTAATGTTCTTAGATAATCCTAACTCATTTACTCTTTCAAGAGCAATACAATATTTAAGTGGTGACGCAGAAACACCCAGACAGTATTTAATGGCAGGCTCAGTAATAGTAACATTACCTGTTTTATTTATATTCGTATATTTTGAAAAATATCTTGTTAGTGGACTAACAGCAGGGAGTGTAAAAGGCTAAAACTAGTGACAAAATTATTAAAAAATGCTCAAAAAACTTTATTAAATAATAGAAGATCTGGCTACACACTTCCGACCAATAATAAACTTTATCCAGCACAGTGGAATTGGGACTCAGCTTTTATTGCATTAGGTTACTCACACTTTAATTTAAATTTTGCGTTAGATGAAATTAACACATTATTAAAAGGACAATGGAATGATGGAATGATTCCACACATTCTGTTTCATGATAAAAATACAAAATATTTCCCAAACCATACAGTTTGGAACTGTGGTAATAAAATTGCATCATCTGGAATAACTC
Organism: uncultured Pelagibacteraceae bacterium; assembly: GCA_902553695.1. Lineage (GTDB taxonomy): Bacteria > Pseudomonadota > Alphaproteobacteria > Pelagibacterales > Pelagibacteraceae > Pelagibacter. The sequence continues at coordinate 4,423 of CACDLR010000024.1, forward strand.
AACCACCAATAATAGTAAGTGTTTTAAGAAAAATATTAGAAAATAATAAGATTAGCGATAAACAAGAAAGAAGAATCAAAGAAATAGTTAAAAAATTAAAAAAATATATTGAATGGTTTATAAAGTTTAGGGATCCTAAGAAAAAAGGCTTAATATCAATATTACATCCATGGGAAAGTGGTTATGACAACTCATCTATTTGGGATGATCCTATGAGCAAAGTTAAAGTAGAAAGGAATTTAAAATATAAAAGAGGAGATATCAAAGTTGTTAATCCTGAGCAAAGACCGCTTAAAACTGATTATGATCGTTATGTTACTATAAAAAATCACCTTAAAGCTAATAAATATAATCCAGCCAAACTTTACACAATTTCAAAGTTTAATGTAATTGACATAGGCTTTAACTCTATTTTTTTAAGAGCTCTCAAGGATCTTATTGTTTTGCTTAAAAGACACAATATAGACTATTCAAATTTAATAAAATTTTCGAAAAAATCAGAAAAACAATTAATAAAATTATATGATAGTAAAAAAGATGTTTTTTATGCTTATGATGTAAAAAATAAAAAAAAAATTATAGTACCTTCAATAACAAATTTTTTTATTCTATATGCAGATATTAAAAATAATTTGCTTAATAAAAAAATTATAAAAAGTCTTAAAAAATATAACAAAGGGAAAAAATATATATTTTCATCTATAAAACCAGATCATAAAAGTTTTGAGGAAAAAAGATATTGGCGAGGACCTATTTGGATTAATTGTAATTGGATAATTTATCAGGGATTAAAAAATAAAGATAAAATTTTTTCAAGTTATGTAAAAAAAAAAACAATTAGTTTAGTAAATCAAAAAGGATTTCATGAGTATTATAGTTGTAAGAATGGAAATGCTATGGGTGCCTATAACTTTTCTTGGTCAGCTGCTTTATATTTGGACTTTGTTTTAAATAAAAATTAATTAATTTGAAAATCCGTATTTTCTTAATCTAACATCCCCTGTTCTTGCATGAGCCTCCATTCCCTCATATCGCGAAATTCTTGCAGCAGCAGCACCAACTTCTTTAGTAGACTCTTTTGTCATTCTTTGAAAACTAAGTGTCTTAATAAATTTACCAACAAATAGACCGCCTGTATATCTACCAGCACCCTTAGTAGGTAAAATATGGTTTGTACCTGAGCATTTATCACCGTATGCAACTGTAGTTTCTTCTCCTACAAAAAGAGATCCGTAATTTGTTAATTTTTCATGAAACCATTTTAAATTTTCAGTCTGAACCTCTAAATGTTCAGGCGCATACTCGTCACTAACTTTAACCATTTCTTCATTTGTATCACAAAGAACTACTTCGCCGTAATCTCTCCAAGCTGCTTCAGCGCTTGTTCTCGGTAATTCAGGTAATTCTGCTATTAGTTCAGGAACTCTTTTCATAACTTTTTCAGCTAAATCTTTACTAGTTGTAAATAGCCATGCAGGTGAATTGTAACCATGTTCAGCTTGTCCAACTAAATCTACAGCAACAATTTCAGGATCAGCATTTTTGTCAGCAATTACTGCTATCTCAGTTGGTCCTGCAAATAAATCTATTCCAACTTTTCCAAATAAAATTCTTTTTGCTTCTGCCACAAATTGATTACCAGGTCCTACAATTATATCTGCAGGCGGATTATTAAATAAACCATTTGTCATTGCTGCAATAGCTGGTACACCGCCTAAATTTAAAATCACATCTGCACCACATAGATTTGCAGTATAAACTATAGTAGGATGAGCCCCAATACTTTCTTTTGGCGGACTACAAGCAATAATATTTTTTACCCCTGAAACTTTTGCAGTTGTTACACTCATAACAGCAGAAGCTATATGAGCGTATCGACCTCCAGGAATATAACAACCGGCAGTATTAACAGGAATAAGTTTTTGTCCTGCAAATAGACCATCAGATAATTCTACTTCAAAATCTTGACCATAATTTTTTAACTGAGCTTCTGCAAATTTCCTTACACGATCGAATGAAAATTGTATGTCATCTTTAGTTTTTTGATCCAAATTTTTTTTTATTTCTTCAATTCTCTCTTTTGAAACTACTATATCACCATCATAATTATCAAATTTTTTTGTAAGCTCTATACACCCTTGTTCTTTTGTAGTTTCAAGTTCTTTCAGTAAATCTTGAACAATGCTGGTTGTTTTAGAATCATCAGTTGAAGAAGTTTTGGGTGATTTCTTTAAATATTGTATGGCCATAATTTTTTTGTTTTTATATTATAATTTTAAATTAAACAACTAGTCTAATGCAACAACTGCAGCAGCAATAGATGCTAGCCTTGCTGGCGCATCATCTGATCTACTTGTTATGACTACTGGAACTTTTCCGCCAACAACAACTCCAGCAGCACAAGCTCCCATAAAATATATCATCATTTTGACAAGTGAATTTCCAGTTTCAACATTAGGAACTAATAAAATATCTGCTAGTCCCGCAACTTCATTTTTAATACCTTTTATGGCAGCTGATTTTCTTGAAATAGCATTATCAAAAGCAAGTGGACCAAAAACATCAGCCTCTATATTTTCCAATTTTGCAAGTTCAGTTAATTCTTTTGCATCTAAAGTTGTTGGAACACTTTCTATTACTTCTTCTGTTGCTGATAAAATAGCAACTTTTGGTCTTTCTATTCCTATTCTTTTCGCAAAATTCACAACATTTTTTAAAATATGCATTTTAGTTTTTGCATTCGGAGCTACATTTAAAGCACCATCTGTAATAATAAGAGGCTTATCATCTTTTTCTAACGTCATGTGCCATACATGGCTGAGACGAGTTTTATTAATCAATTTATGTTGTCTTTTGAGAATTTCTTTCATTAAAATATCTGTATGAATATGTCCTTTAACAATAACTTTTACTTTACCCTCAGATGCTAACTTTGCAGCAATCTCTGCCGTATTATTTTCTATAGGTTCGTTAATAATTTGATAATTTGAAATATCCCACTGAAGTTCATCAGCACAATTTTGTATTTCAATTTTATCACCTATAAATATTGGTTCAATGAGCTTTTCATTAACTGCATCTAAAACAGCTAACATTGGAAGAGGTTTTCCAGCATTAACTATTGCTGCCAAAACACCCTTCTTTCCACTTGCTTTTTCGAGCAGATTAAGAGGACAAACTACTTTTTTATCTGATAACATTGAATTTCTTATATTTGTTTTTAACTATTCTATAAAGAAATTTTAACAATTTTATGATTTTATGATATTTTGAATTGTATGGAAATTGTTACTAAAATAGCACCAATTGCACTTGCATTGATAATGCTTGGTCTTGGACTTGGACTTACAAAGCAAGATTTTATTAGAGTAGTAAAAACTCCTAGAGATTTTTTGGTAGGATTAATATCTCAATTAATAATTTTACCAATAGTTGCTTTCGTATTAATAAAATTTTTAGGTACAACTCCTGAGATTGCACTTGGAGTAATGATTATAGCCGCAGCACCAGGTGGAATTACGTCAAACATTCTTACAAAATTTGCCAATGGAGATGTTGCATTATCAATTTCACTTACAGCTGTTATAAGTATAATTAGTATTATAACTGTACCATTAATTGTTTTTACTTCTGCAAATCTTTTAGGAATAACTTTTCCATCTGAAAATATAAATATTACAAGTACAGCATTAAAAATGGCATTAGTTGTCGCTGTTCCCGTATTAATTGGAATGATAATAAGAAATTTTGCAAATAATTTCATTTCTTCAAGAACTTCAATAATTAACAAGATTACAGGAATTTTATTTCTAATCGTATTTATTGCAATTTGGATTGAGGAAAGAGAAAATATTTTTAATTACTTAGCTCAAGCAGGACTAGTTGTGATAAATTTAAATATACTAATGATGGCAATCGCTTACTTTATTGCAAAAAAATTTGCAACTGGAATTCAACAAGTAAAATGTATATCTTTAGAATGTGGTCTTCAAAATGGTACACTTGCTATTTTTGTTGCTACAGAAATTTCAAATGAAATTATTTATATGATACCTACTGCTGCTTACGCATTAATAATGTATATCACAGGCTTTTTATTTATTTGGTTTCTGAGGAAGACGACCTAAAAATTATTTGATTAAATATTTTTGCAGTAAAATCGCTGAATTCATTTAAAGCTATATTTTGAATGTTATACATCTCGGCTTTATATTTACCTTGATCACCAGGATGAATTAGTTTGTTTTTATCTATATATAAATGTTTATTAGCAATTAAAACTTTTAATTTTCTAGTTACAGTAGGTCTTGGAATACCAGTTATGTCTGAAAGTGACATGGTGTTAATACCTTTGGTTTCTATTTTTTCTATTTCAGCGCGCCAAATAGAAATATTTGAGCTGGGAGACTTCTTTTCTAATCTCATTTTATTAGCTCTATGAAGCATTGGAATACACCATATTATAAATTTTTCAGTATCATTATTAAAAAATTTTTTCCAATTATAGAGCCAAGTAAAAATAAATTTATAATAATGATGCCAAGTATAAGTCAAATTTTTTTTCATAGCGTTAGTGATATCTTCTTTATTAATTTCTTGATTGATAATATTTTCTTTTCTACAAATTTTATAAAGCAAATAAAAAACATTAGTTAAGTTTCTCATGGTATTTATTGGCTCAACTAATTTAATAGCTGACTTATCAATAATTAAATGTTTTCCTTTTTTTTTAATTACTCCAGATTTTTCAAGTTCCGAAACTTT
>CACDLR010000025.1 GCA_902553695.1 uncultured Pelagibacteraceae bacterium
TACCAATTATTTTATTTGAACTATTAGTTTTAGGAACTTTGATGCTTTTAATTTTTTTTACTTCCTTAATTCCTTGAGGAAGCGTTTTTTTTGCTCTAATTTTAATCTTCTCTAAAAGCAAATCTCTGGGACAATCTATATATAATTTAATAAAGTCATCTTTTATAAAAATTGGCTTTGTATCTTTGTACCAATCTAATAAAGATTTTTTTGTAAACCATTTGACTTCATAAGCTCTAATAGATCTTTGAATATCATTAGGATTTATAAATACATCTATCTTTGGATCAATTTTAATTAGTTTTTTATAAAATTTATACTGTCCTAATTTTTTTTGAAGATTTAAAATTGTTAATCTTTTTTTAAAAGATATTTTTGGAATCTTTACTAGTCCATATATTAAAGCTTGAAAATATAAACCTGTTCCCCCGACTAAAATTGGTATCTTGTTCTTTTTATGGATTTCATTTATTTTTTTTGTTGCTAGCTTTAACCATTGACCTGTTGAAAAATTTTTTTTTATACTTAAAAAACCATATAAATGATGCTTAATATTTTTTTGCTCTTTTAAATTTGGTCTAGCGGTTAATATTTTAAATTCTTTATATACTTGCATACTATCAGCATTAATTATTTCTCCTCTTATTTTTTTTGCTATTTTAACTGCAAACTTTGATTTACCAGATGCAGTTGGTCCTGAAATTAAAATTATTTTGGACTTAAGGTCCATTTTAATCTAGCTTAACGCCAATATATCTTTTTTGATTTTGGTTGTTATAAATTACAATTAAAATATTTTTTTCATCACTTCTTAAAGCAGAATTTACTACAATATTTAAATCTCCAGGAGTATTTATGTTTCTTTTTTGAGACTCGATAATAATATTTCCTATTTTTAAATAATTTACTGGACTGTCATTGTCTATTCTTGATATTACAATTCCAGAAGTTGATTTTGGTAACCCTCTATCTAAAATCTCTTTATCTAAAAGAGGTCTAACATCAATTTTTAATCCCTCAATTCTTGTAAGTTTAGGTTTTTCCTCTTTTTTTAACTGTGGTCTGAAATCTTCCGAAGTTTCCAATCTTCCTAAAGTAATTTTTTTGTTTATCTCTCTTTTATTTCTCCAAACTTTAACATTTACAGTCGATCCAACGTCCGTTTCAGCTACAATTTTTGGTAATTCTTTCATTTCATTTATTTTTTTACCATTAAATTCTAAAATTATATCTCCAGATTTTATTCCTCCTATATCTGACGGGCTACCATCTGCAACACTTGCCACTAAAGCACCTCTTGGTTCATCAAGATTTTCTACTTCTGCAATTTCTTTAGTTACTACTTGAATTCTTACCCCAAGCCATCCTCTTTTAGTCTCTCCAAATTTTATTAATTGATTGATAACTTTTTTTGCACTATTAGAAGGTATTGAAAAGCCAATTCCAATAGAACCTGATTGACCAAGTATTGCTGTATTAATACCAATTACATCTCCTGTCATATCAAATAAAGGGCCACCAGAGTTTCCTGAATTTATAGATGCATCTGTTTGAATATAATCTTCATATCTTGAAAGACCTATAGTTCGATTTCTTGCTGAAATAATTCCTGAGGTGACTGTGCCTCCTAAACCAAATGGATTTCCAATTGCGATAACCCAATCGCCTACTCTTGCTGTATCTGAGTCTCCAAATTTAACTGGAAAGAAGTTATCTTCGGATTTTATTTTTAAGACCGCGATATCAGATAATGGATCAGCACCAATTATCTCTGCTTCATATTCTTTTTCACCATTTACAGTTACGAAAATATCATCTGCGCCTTGAATTACATGGTTATTTGTGACAACTGTTCCATCTTTATCAATTATAAAACCAGATCCTAAAGCGCTAGTTCTTCTTTGTTGTGGTTCTCCAAAATCTCTAAATAAGTCTTCAAAAGGGGATCCTGGTGGAAATTCATAAGGAAATGGATTTGTTCTTGTGGTTATTACTTGCGTTGTGGATATATTAACTACCGATGGCATTAGTTTTTCAGCTAAATCAGCAAACGATACTGGTCTGTCCTGAGCATTTCCCTCAATGATTAAAAAGAAAAAAAAGAAAGAGAAATACAGGTTTAATTTTTTTGAACTAAATCTCATTAGCTTTTAAAGTACCAAATAATTATAAATCCTATAAGAGTAAAAATTATACCTCCAGATCTTAATTGTCCGTTTGATACTTGATTTAACTTTGATAACATATTTTTCATTTTTGATGGAAATATGGCATATAAAGCTCCTTCAATAAAAAGAAACAATCCTAAAGCTATAATAAGCTCTCTCATGTTTAAATTTATTGTTGATTTTGTTTTTGTTTTATATTTCCAAAAAATTTAAAGAATTCACTATCAGGTGAAAGTATCAAAGAAGTTTCACCACCTATCAACGCTTTTTCGTAAGCTTGCATAGCTCTGTAGAATGCAAAAAACTCTGGGTCTTTTCCAAAGGCGTCTGCAAAAATTTTATTTCTTTTACCATCGCCTTCCCCTTTTAAAATTTGAGATGACTTTTCTGCATTTGCTAAAATTACTGTTACCTCTTTATCTGCGTTAGCAGTTATTTCAGCAGCCATCTCAGCACCTTTTGCTCTAAATTCTTTTGCTTCTCTTTCTCTCTCAGTCTGCATTCTTTTATAGATTGCATCACTGTTTGCTTGAGGAAGATCTGCTCTTTTGATTCTAACATCCACAATTTTAATTCCAAAGTTTTCAGCCTCATTATTTACACCATCTTGAATTAAACTCATTTGATTTGTTCTGTCTGCTGATAATAGCGTCTGTAATCTTTGTGTACCAAGTACACTTCTTATTCTTGAATTTATAATTGTTGATAATCTTGATCTTGCAACTCTTTCATTACCTACGGAAATATAGAATTTTAAAGGGTCCACAATTTGAAATCTTGCAAATGCATCAACAATTAATCTTTTTTGGTCAGAAGCAATAACTTCCTCTGGCGGCGTATCTAAGTTTAAAATCCTTTTATCTAAAAAAACTACATTTTGGATAAATGGAATTTTAAAATTAATACCTGGATTCGTGATTATTCTTTTAGGATCACCAAATTGAAGTACTATAGCTTGATTAACTTCTTTAACAATAAATACTGAAAAGAATATTGTTGCAGCTATTAATATTATTAATGGAATAAAGAATTTTTTCATTAGTTAGTTACCGTTTTTTTTTTAAGTTCTGGAAGAGGCAGATAAGGAACTACACCTGAACCAGAATTTTTATCAATTATTATTTTATCAATATCAGCTAATACTTTTTCCATGGTTTCTAAATACATTCTTTCTTGAGTTACATTCTTTGCATTCTTGTACTCGTTATAAATTGATAAAAACCTACTTGCTTCTCCTTCTGCTTTAGCAACAACTTCTTTTTTATAAGCTTCTGCAGCTTGTAAAATTACTGCAGCATCTCCTCGAGCTCTTGGTATCACATCATTAGCATATGCTTCCGCTTCATTTTTTGCTCTTTCCATATCCGCTCTTGCAGCCTGCACATCTCTAAATGCATCAATAACCTGGTCAGGCGGGTCAGCTTTCTGTGTTTGAACTTGAGTTATTTGTATACCAGAATTGTATTCATCTAATATATCTTGAATAATTCCTTGAGTGTCTACTTCTATTTGAGATCTTCCTTCTGTCAAAATAGGCTGAATATTTGATCTTGCAATAACTTCTCTCATTGCTGTTTCGGCTGCCGCTTTAACAGTTCCCTCTGGGTCTTGAATTTTAAATAAAAATTTTCCAGCATCTTTTATTACCCAAAATACTGAAAAGTCGATGTTAACAATATTTTCATCTCCAGTTAGCATCAAGCTTTCTTCAGGTACATCAGCTACACTTGATGAAGTAAAACCAGTATCCCTTTCAGATCTAAATCCAATATCCATTCGATTAACTTTTGTTACTTTAGGTGTTAAAACGCTTTCAATTGGAATTGGTAGGTGATAGTTTAAGCCTGGCTGTGTTGTCTTTATAAATTTTCCAAATCTTAAAACTACACCCTGCTCATCTGGCAAAACTCTATACAATCCGCTAAGTGCCCACAAGACTACTACAAGAATTAGTGCAAGTATTATTGGTTTATTACCTTTCCCTCCACCTGGAAAAAATTTGTTTATTTTGCTTTGTAAATTTTTTATGATTTCATCAACATTAGGTGGGGTTGGACCTCTTCTAAATCCACCATCCCCATTGCCATTTCCACCTGGAGGAGCTCCCCATGGGCTTTGATTTTTGAAATCATTCATAAGACAATCTATATAATGTCTTTCTAGCTAAAAACAAGGTAATGATACTTTGAAAAGTAATTGAAAATAAGGTCTAATTGACACAATGAAAGAAAATTTAGGACAAAAACGCTTTCAAAAAAACCCTATTAAGGGAACAAAGTTCACCATAGCTATTTCAAGTGCTAAAGGTGGGGTTGGAAAATCTACGTTCGCAACGAATTTAGCATTAGCTTTAAATAAAACAGGTTGTAAAGTTGGTCTATTAGATGCTGATATTTACGGTCCATCTTTACCAAAGTTATTTTCTATAAATAGTAAACCCGAAAGTGACGGTCAGAATTTAAAACCAATTTTAAAATATGATATTCAATGTATGTCTATTGGTTTTCTAACTGATGAACAAACTCCAATGATCTGGAGGGGGCCAATGGTGACATCGGCGATTAAAACATTTACCCAAAAAGTAGCATGGAAAGATTTAGATTTTATTATTGTTGATATGCCTCCAGGAACCGGAGATACTCAATTAACTTTTTCTCAAGAAATTAGTATGGATGGTGTAATAATAATATCAACACCACAAGAAATTGCTCTTCAAGACGTAAGAAGAGGAATTAAAATGTTTGATAAACTTGGGGTTAATATAATTGGTCTAGTTGATAACATGAGTCATTTTATTGGAGATGATGGAAAAAAATATGCAATATTTGGACAAGATGGAGTAAAAAAAACAGCTGAAGAATTTAAAAAAGAATTTTTAGGAGAAATTCCAATTAATCCAGAAGTTGGAAAACAAGGAGATTTTGGTTCCCCAATAGTCCATAGCAAACCTGAACATGAAATATCAAAGATTTATTTGAATTTTGCCGAAAAGATTAAATCAATTTATCTTTAAGATCTAAAGCTTCCATAAGCTCGTTCCATTCTCTTTTTGAAAGTTCTGATTGGTCAATATCTATTTTTTCTCCTTTAATTAATTTTTTAATTACTTCTTTTCCTTTTAAAGAAACCTCTATTCCACCAACTCTATAATCCATAAAAGCATCATACGTTATAGGCACCCATTTTTTTAATGTATCTAACATGACATCTGCATATGCTCTTATTTCGTATTGCGCATGATGGTCTGCACGAAGTCTTAAAAAATTCATTAAATTTAATAAATCAGTTTTCCAATACCATTGTGTATAAGTATTCAATGTTAGGTTCATCCTGGCAAGTTCTCTTGCTAAACCAGTTCCATATTCATCAATTTTCGAACCATCGTATCTCTCATTCAACATAATCTCGTAATTATTATATGTCCGCTCCGCGTCACTTTTTAAAATATCTAAAACTTTTTTTGCCGTATCACCTTCGAGTATATCTCCTCTGCCTTGTCTATTACTTTGTGATTGTGCGGCTAAATTTTCAGAGGTAGGTAAATAAAATTCTTTATCTAATATAGAATATCGAGCAGAGTACTCGTTTACATTTGCAGTTCTGTGTCTTATCCATTGCCTTGCAATAAAAATTGGAAGCTTGACATGATATTTGATCTCACACATTTCAAATGGAGTACTGTGCCAATGCCTCATTAAATATTTTATAAGCCCAGCGTCTGTTGAAACTTTTTTTGTACCCTTTCCATAAGAAACTCTGGCTGCTTGGACTATAGAAGTGTCATCTCCCATATAATCAATAACTCTAATAAATCCATGATCTAAAATTGGAATTACTTCATAAAGTATTTTTTCAAGTTCTTTTACTGTTACTCTCTTTGTATTGTTTTCTTGAGATTGTTGGTCCCTAATCTCTTTTTGTTGCTCTGGTGTTAATTTCATATTTTTTTATATAATTTAAAATTGAATATATACCGTTACCAAAAAATATTGATAGAATGATAATTGAGGGTGTAAAATATCTTGTATTTCCAACCCAACCAAGCATAAATGCATAATAAAGCAGGATTAAAATTAAAAAAAAATGAAATTTCAACTTGTGATTATATTTTATTATATTAAAAAAACCTGCAAATACAATTGCGTAAACAAAAAAACTATAAATGATTCTCCATTTTAGCCAATTTTCTTTATCTGCGCTTAAGTGATACTCAATCTCATAATTTTGTTTATTATATTCATGCCAATAATAATTTTGAACTGGATTTAATAAAATATGATGGAATATTTTTTTTATGTATATTTGAACAGTTATTAATTTGTTATTCAGCATTTCCCTTAAGGCTATTTTTTGTTTAAAGCTGTTGAATTCATAGAAATCTTTAAAGGAGTTCTCATCAAAACCATGCTGATTTTTCCAATCATTTTCAACTCTACTTTTAAAATCTTTTATTGTTTCTAAATTATTATTTTTCTCAAATATTTGGGGAAGAATATATGAATAATGTGCATCTTTAGTTTGAATTGGGAGAATATAAAATATACCTGTCTTTTTATAATTATGAAAACCTAGAAATATAATAACTGAAAGATAGACCGTTAATAACATTAAAACTTTATAAATTTTTTTTTGTTTAATGCTAATTAATAAATAAAAAATAACTGGTAAAAATAAAAAGATTGATACTGTTTTTTGTAAGTACATCAATCCAAGTATAAATCCTGTAAGAATAATTTTAGAATATGAAGAATCTTTATTTATTATTAATGTTAATAATATTATTAATAAACTGCAATAAATAGACTCGGTCCAAAATGAAATATGGTATTGTAAAATTGTTGGCTCAAAGCATAAAAATATAACAATTATATTAGGTATTTTATCCTCAATGTAAAATTTTTTTAGTGCTTTGTAAAAAAATAGTATACTTGAGTAATATAAAATTATTTGAAAAAGTAAAAAATAAAATTTATCACCGGTGCTTACAATTTTTTTTTCTGGGTCTTGAAAAAGATCTGAACCTATTAAACTAGAATATATTGCTAGAAACTTTGAAGGCAAATAAGTTCTTGTATATTCTATACCGGATTCGAAATAATTTTTTCCTTCGATAATATCGTTTTTAAGTTCTTCTGCTTCCTGCCAAATTAAGTTAATATCACCCACAATCATTAGATGTTTTTCACCATCTAATTTATCAAACATACTTAAGTTTACTATCGCAAGAAAACTTGAAATAAAAATTCCAATTAATATAGATAGGTAAATTGACTTTAATTTTTGCATTATATAATTGTATATTCTTAGTTAGCGAATAATATATAAATTATTTCTAAACATAAAATAAATATATGAAAATTTCTGTAATTATTCCCTGTTATAATGAGCATGAAACTATCGAACAAATTGTTGATAAAGTTATAGATGAAAAAAATTATAATAAAGAAATTATAATAATTGATGATTTTTCAACTGATGGAACAAGAGAAATTTTAAAAAATAAAATTAAACATAAGGTTGATAAAATTATATTAAATGAAAAAAATTATGGTAAAGGGTACTCTGTTAGAAAAGGTATTAATAATGCAGAGGGTAATGTAATATTAATACAGGATGCTGATCTAGAATATGATCCTTCAGATTATAAAAAATTAATATCTCCAATAGAAAAAAATGAAGCAGATGTAGTTTATGGATCAAGATTTATAGGGTCTGATGAAAAAAGAGTTCTTTTTTACTGGCATAGCTTGGGAAATTTTTTTCTTACAACGTTATCTAATATGTTTTCAAATATTAATCTTACAGATATGGAAAATTGTTACAAAGTATTTAGGGCTGAGGTATTAAAAAATATTAATTTAAAAGAAAATAGATTTGGTTTCGAGCCAGAAATAACTGCAAAAATAGCAAAAAAAAAATTAAGGATTTTTGAAGTAGGTGTGAAATACTATGGAAGAACATATGATCAAGGGAAAAAAATCGGATGGAAAGATGGAATTAGCGCAATAAGATGTATTTTGCTTTATAACCTTTTCTCAGATTAAATTCTTTTCAAACATTTATTTTTATTTTATAAAACAATGTTGGTTTTCCAACTATGATGATAAACGAATTTCGTAATAACCACTACGGACGTG
>CACDLR010000026.1 GCA_902553695.1 uncultured Pelagibacteraceae bacterium
TTGCTTTTTGATAAATAAATATTTATTTGTTGTAATAAACTTTTAATCTTTATAGCTTTTTTATATACAATATGATTTTTAAATTTAATTTTTTCATCTGGCGAAATAATTAATGAATTTGGATTATTTTTCAAAAATAAGTTAAATTTTTCATTTTTTTCTTTAAAATCAAATAAATTAAAATTTAATTCTGATTTAAACTCAAGTAATATTTCGTACAATGCTGGTATATTAAATATTACTACATTTAATTTGTTCATATTATTATGATGCTTAAACTAAGAAAAAATACACTTCTTATTGATCAATTTAAACTAAAATGTTCCGTTGGAAAAGGAGGAATTAGAAAAAAAATTAAGGAGGGAGATAAAATTACTCCTAAAGGAATTTTTAATCTAGGCCCTCTATATTACAGGTCAGATAAAATTAAATTTGTTAAATCTAAGTTAATATTAAAAAAAATTAAAAAAAATATGGGATGGTGTGATGATCCAAATTCAAAATTATATAATCGTCCTATTAAAATTCCGAAAAATTACAAATACTCACATGAAAAGTTATATAGAAATGACTCCAAATATGATTTTGTCATACCAATAAAATATAATTTCTCTAAGCCAATTAAGAATAAAGGAAGTGCTATATTTTTACACTTAACAGATAGTTATAAGCCTACGGATGGTTGTGTAGCATTAAAATTTAAGGATTTTTTAGTAATGATTAATTTAATCAATAAAAATTCAAAGATTCAAATTGTTTAATTTCTTTCTCCAAATATTTTTGTTCCAATTCTTATAAAAGTTGTCTTATGAACTATAGCTTCAACGTAATCATTTGACATTCCCAGACTTAACTCTCTGAATTTTAATTCATCATTTTTTTCTTTTATTTTAGAAAAATAGTTTTTACTGGGCCCGTTTAATGGAGGAAGACACATTAAACCAACTATATCTAAATTTAATTTTCTACAATCTTCTACAAGTTTGTTAACATCATTTAAGTGAATTCCACTTTTTTGGATTTCTTGACCAATGTTAACTTGAATAAATATTTTTATTTTTTTACTTTGCTTTATCTGTTCGTCAATAATTTTATTCGCTAGCTTTAAGCTATCCACTGAATGAATATAATCAAACAAGCCTACTGCGTACTTTGCTTTATTTGTTTGCAGTCTTCCTACCATGTGAAGCATTATGTTTTTATTTTTCTCTTTAATTTCAGTCCACTTTTTTATGGACTCTTGAACTTTATTTTCACCAAAATGCTTATGTCCATAATTAATCAAGGGCAGTATTTCTGACATTGGAAAGGTTTTTGAGACTGCAATAATTTTAGGCAAATAACTAGTATAATTTAAACTTAAAATCTTTTTCTTAACTTTTTCATTTATTTCTATTATGTTTTTTACAGTATGATGCATTTATCTAATTTTAAAAAATACTATTTTATTGATGAATTTAACCCTAATCATTTAAAGATTTTAGACAAAAATATATCTTTAATTTGGAGAAGTAAACATAAACCAAATCAAAAAGAAATAATTTATGAATTGGCTAAATTTTGTAAGAAAAATAAAAGAAGCCTATTTATATCAAACAATATAAAGTTAGCAATTAAGCTTAATTTAGATGGCGTATATATATCTGCAAGTAATAAGAATTTTTATTTTAATTGTTACAAATTCAAAAAAAACTTTAAAATTATTGGCTCAGGCCACAATTTAAAAGAAGTTAATATTAAAAAAAAACAAAAAGTAAAAGAAATATTCATATCACCTATATTTAAGTATAAAAATAAACATCCTCTAGGTATTTATAAATCTAGACTTTTCTTTGAAGATAAATCATATCAAAAAGTTGCACTTGGTGGAGTAGATAACAAAAATATAAAACTTATTAAATTAACAAAGTTTAAAGGTATTGCGGGAATTAGTTATTTCAAAAAAAAAGGCCCCAAATAATTGGGGCCTTTAAATTTACTATTCTAAACTTAAGCTTAGAATGAGAATGAAACTGCTACAGCTTTATTCTCGTCCGTGTTAGTTGAAGAATATCCAACGTTATCAGCTTTAGTTACGTGACCTTTTACAGTCATTGAACCCATTGTGTAAGCAACTTGGTATGAAGTAGTTTCTTCATCCACAGCTTGCTTAGCGTTGTCTGCAGTTGATCTGTCAACAGAAACAGATAGGTCATCATTCACAGAGAAAGATATACCTACGTGAGTAGCATCAATATCACTTGAGCTAGCTTTTGACTGATCAATTGATGTATGAGTGTAACCAACAGTAACTCCACCTACTGCATATGATGCAGAAAGTGTAACTTCATCTGAGTCATTATTTGTATCACTTGGATTAATACTACCCATACTTGCTGCTACAGTTAAACCGTCGATTAAATCAGCTTTCTTTAATTTAATAACAGTATCTGTACCACCAGTTGCTCCTGGAGAAACAGCAAATCCTACATCAAGACCAGCGATATCACTATTTGTGTACGCTAAGTTTGTAGTTCCTGTTACACCGTCAGCTAAGTGCTTACCAGTTTCAGTTCCAACACCATTTGATAATGAGTATGCAGCAGAACCGTACACGTTTGGTACTAGTCTGTTGTGACCACCTTTATCAGCATTTGTTTGAACGAAAAAAGTACCGTTTCCAGTATCGATTGAAACTGTTTGATCATCATATGGAGTGTTACCATCGTCTAACTCATAAGACGCAGTTACAGTCCAACCCTGATCAGTTTCACCTGATCCACTTAAAGTAATACTGTCACCGAATGAAAATCTTTCACCAGTTACTTGGTCATCGTCCTTTGAAGAGTACGTGAAACCAGCACTACCAGAAGCAGACATTTCTAAAGCTTGAACAGAAGTTGCTGCAAATGTACCAGCAAGTGCTGTCAAACCTATTTTTCTTAGTTTGTCCATGTTTATACTCCTTTTTTATAATTAATTATAAACAGAGTACTTGTAGCAAATAAAATCCCAATTATTCTATATTTTTCCTTATAAACCATATTATTTTTGAAAAGTGTTGTATTTTTACATCAAAAAAAATACCCATTTTTCCTCGTAAAGTTTAAACTTCTGAAAGGCATAATAACAATATTTAGATTTTATTATAATATGTTACTTAAATTAATATAAAACCTTAAGTATATAAATAATGATGAAATCTGTAATATTTACCTGCAATTTTTATAAAAAATCACTGACAGTTTTGTTATTTTTAATAATACCTTTTTTTTTAAATTCATGTGGACCATTTAAATATAAACCAGTCGATGCAAGAGAGGTATCTCCTAATGCAGATGAAAGAGTAAAGAAAAATATTGAAGAAGGTAAAGGTTTTAGACTGATGGGGGGAAAAAAGGGAGGAACTTTTGATTTTGCTAGTTCAAATTATTTATGGAGAGCAACGCTAGATACTATTGATTTCATGCCTTTAGTTTCAGCAAATTACAGTGGTGGAATTGTTATTACTGATTGGTATTCTGAAAATAATAATGAAAATGAAGCCATAAAGATTTCAGTGAGGTTCTTAAGCAATGAAATAAGATCTGATGCTTTGGATGTAAAAGTTTTTGTAAAACAGTGTGACCAGAATTTAAATTGTGTAGTAAATCAAAACCAAGGAAAACTGCCAAAAGAATTAATGGTAAGTATTCTAAGAAAAGCTGCAAAATACGAAAAAGAAGGAATTGAGAAAAATAAAAAAGAAAAACCTTATATAAACTCTAATTTGAAAACAGATTAGATCACTCTTTTAAACTAAGTGGAAAGATATAATTTCAAAATAATCGAGAAAAAATGGCAGAAGTTTTGGGAAGAAAATAAAACTTACAAGACTAAAGTCGATAAAAATAAAAAAAAATTTTATTGTTTAGAAATGTTTCCTTATCCATCAGGTAAAATACATATGGGACATGTTAGGAATTATACTATTGGAGATGTACTATCAAGATATAAAAATTTAAAAGGCTTTAATGTTCTTCATCCAATGGGTTGGGATTCATTTGGTATGCCGGCTGAAAATGCCGCTAAACAAAATAATCAAGATCCAAAAGTTTGGACTGAAAATAATATTAAAACAATGAAAACTCAGCTAAAACAATTAGGACTTTCAATTGACTGGGATAGAGAAATTTCAACTTGTTCTGAAGAATATTACAAACATCAACAGAAATTTTTCATAGAAATGTTTAACAAAGGATTAGTTTATAAAAAAGAAAACTATGTAAATTGGGATCCTGTAGATGAGACTGTGTTAGCAAATGAGCAAGTGATTGATGGAAAAGGATGGAGATCAGGTGCTGTTGTTGAAAGAAAGAAATTAAGTCAGTGGTTTTTTAATATTTCAAAATTTGCAGACGACCTTCAAAATGAACTCGAAAAACTTAAAGAGTGGCCGAATAAAGTTAAAGTTATGCAACAGAATTGGATTGGCAAATCATTTGGATGTGAAATAGATTTTAAAATATTAGGAAATCCAGATATCAAAAGTGTTAAATGCTTTACTACAAGACCTGATACACTTTTTGGATTTTCGTTTTTAGCTTTATCAGTAGATCATCCTCTATCTGAACTTTACAAAAATGATCCAAAATTTAATAAATTTAAAGATAATTGTTCAAAAACAGGTACTACCGAAGAATCAATTGCTAATGCAGAAAAGATTGGTTTTAAAACTAATTTGCAAGCAATAAATCCACTGGATGAGAATAAAATAGTTCCTGTTTATTTTGCTAACTTCGTTTTAATGGATTATGGATTTGGAGCAGTATTTGGCTGTCCCGCTCATGACCAAAGAGATTTTGACTTTGCAAAAAAATATAAACTAGAAATTAAAACTGTAGTAAAACCTTTAGATCAAAAAGATGGATATGAAGTTTCTTTAGAAGCCTATACAGGTCCGGGTACGATAATAAATTCTGACTTTCTTAATAATCTTAAAGTTCCAGATGAGTCGGTAATAGAAACAATCAAGATTTTACAAAAAAAAAAATTAGGAAAAAAAAAAATTAATTTTCGTTTGAAAGATTGGGGTGTATCCCGTCAAAGATATTGGGGATGCCCAATTCCAATCATTTATGATGAACAAGGCAATTATAGAACAGCGCCTGAGGAAAGTTTACCTATTAAATTACCAGAAAATATTAATCTAAATACTAAGGGTAACCCGCTTTCTAGTATAGAAGAGTGGAAAAAAATTAAAATTAATGGGAAAGATTATTACAGGGAAACTGACACATTAGACACATTTGTGGATTCATCATGGTATTACCTAAGATTTTGTTCCCCTAAAAATTTAGAAGAACCTTTTGATTTAAATGATATTAATTACTGGATGCCTGTTGATCAATATATTGGTGGTGTGGAACACGCAATACTTCATCTCCTATATTCTAGATTTTTTATGAGAGCGATAGGATATCAAAATAAAAATTTCACGTTTAAAGAACCCTTTAAAGGGTTATTTACCCAAGGAATGGTTTGCCATGAAACCTATAAAGATAATAAAAATAATTGGAGAAGTCCTGATGAAATCATAACTAAAGATGGTAAAAATTATTTTTTAAAGTCTGATAACTCAGAAAGGATTAAAGTTGGTCCATCTGAATCAATGTCTAAATCAAAAAAAAATACTATAGATCCAGAAAGAATTATTGAGTTGTATGGCGCAGATGCAGTAAGATTTTTTATTTTATCAGATAGTCCTCCCGAAAAAGATATTCAATGGTCAGAACAGGGCATGTTGGCCTCATATAAATTTATTCAAAAATTATTTTTATTAAATGATAAAGTTCAAAATTTGATTAAGCTAGAAAAACAAAACGAGTCTGATGAGCTTTCTAAGTATATTAATCAATACTTAAATAAAATTGAAAGAAATTTGAGTAATTTTCAATATAATGTGATAATCGCAAACATTCACGAGGCCCACGCCTTTATAATGAAAGTTATCAAAGAAGAAAAAAATTTTTCAAACTTAATTAACGAATATTCTAAATTTTTGATTTCAGTAGCTCCAATTTTACCACATTTTGCTAATGAGTGCTTAAGCTTACTAAATATTAAAGATTACTCATGGCCGAAAATTGATGAAAAATTCCTTATTGAGGAAAATGTTAGTATTGTTGTTCAATTAAACGGTAAAAAAAGAGGTATTATTATCACAAAAAAAGATATTGCTGAAGAGGAATTGGTTAAGGAAATATTTAAGAGTAAAACTTTTGATAAATTTTTAAAAGATAATACAATTAAAAAAAAGTTTTACGTTAAAAATAGGTTAATAAACTTTTTAATTGAACAATGATATTTTTAAAAAAAACTACCTTATTATTATTTTTACTTTTGGTATATGGGTGTGGCTATTCTCCGTTATTAAATTCAGTAGAAAATGATTTTTATATTAAAAATTTAACATTTAAGGGAGATAGACAAATTAACAATTATATTTCGAACAATTTAAAAAAATATAGATCTGAAAAAGAAAATAAGAAAAATTACGATATTGAAATAGCATCAAAATATATAAAAAATATAAGCAATAAAGATGACAAAGGTAATCCTAAAAATTACATGGTGAAAACAGAAGTTACAATTAATTTTGTGTCAAATGAAGGGATTAAAACTACTAAAAAATTTGAAAGAAATAAAAATTTATCTGCACAAAATAAAAAAATTTTGGAGAAAGAATTAGAGATAAAATATAAAAGAGATCTTTCAAAACTTTTAAGCCAGGATATAATTTTTTTATTAAGAAACCAATAACAAATGATTTTAAAATCATTCCAATTAAAAAAAGATTTAAAAGATAAGTCTAATTTTTTCTTACTTTACGGTGAAAATGAAGGACAAAAAGAAGAGGTTATAAATGAATATTTTCTTAAAGAATTTAAAGGGGAAACGATAAAATTTGAAGAAAAAGAAATATTAGAAAATAAAGAGATTTTCTTTGATGCCTGTTTAAATGATTCTTTATTTGCATCAGAAAAAATTATTCATATTTCTAGAATAACTTCAAAAATATACGAAATAATTAAAGACATAACTAGCAGGGAAATTACTAATAAAAAAATTATTTTTAATAGTAGCTTGTTAGATAAGAAATCTAAGATTAGACAATTATTTGAAAAACAAAAAAATATTATATGTATAGCTTTTTATCAGGACAATGATTATTTTTTGTTCAAAATTGCAAGCGATTTTTTCAAAAAGAATAAAATATCTATATCAAGTGAGAATATAAATCTTATAGTTGAAAAATGTGCTGGTGATAGAAAAAATCTTCAAAATGAAATGAATAAAATTTTTAACTTTTGTTTTGAAAAAAAAAAAATTTCAAGAGAGGAGATAACAAAGCTAATAAACTTATATGAACAGGAAAATTATTTTGAGCTAATTGATAGTTGTTTATCTAAAAATCACAAACAAGTCTGCAAAATAATTAATAATAATTCATTTGGAAGTACAGAAGTGATTATTTTAATACGATCTTTTATCTCAAGAATTAAAAGATTAATTGAATTAAAAAAATTGTATTTAAAATCAGGAAATATAAGTGAAACAATTAATATTTTTAAACCACCAATATTTTGGAAGGATAAAGAGATAGTTCAGAAACAAGTCCAATTATGGTCAAATAATAAGATTTATGAGCTACTAGACAAAGTAAATTTTTTGGAAATAAATCTGAAAAAAAATCCAAATTTTTCTAAGAATTTAATTTTTGATTTAATATTAGAGACATCTAATAATTAGCCTTGATAACCATGACTAATCTATCTAGCTGATCTGAATTATTGTACTCAAACGATAAAGTACCTTTGTTGTTCTTCTTATGATGAATTTTAGCAGACAATCCGGTTTTTTCTTGAAGGCTTTTTTCAAGAGCTTTTATATTGGTATCGTTTGTAACAATTTTAAACTTTTTTGGAGATTTATAAATACGTACCAAACTCTCAGCTTGTCTAACAGACAAATTTTTATCAATGATTTTTTTAGCCAACAAGAAGGAGTTTTCTAACCCTACAAGAACTTTGGCGTGGCCTTGTGATAATTTCTTTTCCTCTATA
>CACDLR010000027.1 GCA_902553695.1 uncultured Pelagibacteraceae bacterium
ATTAGCTCCATCAAAGGCAAACTCAGAGTTCCCTGCTAAAGCCGCTATTATTGCACCAACAATTATTACTGAAGATATTGCATTAGTAACTGACATAAGAGGTGTATGAAGAGATGGCGTCACGCTCCAAACTACATAATAACCAACAAATATCGACAATATGAATATACTTAATCTGAATATAAAAGGGTCTATTTCCATTTTTATTTAATTAATGTTTTTTCTATAATTTCATCTTTTAAATTAATATTTAAATTATTTTTTTCTTTATCATAAAGATTTAAAACAAAATTATATAAGTTTTTTGCATATAAATTTGACGCAGATAAAGGTAGTTTATTTAAAATATTTTTTTCTCCAAGAATAGTTACTCCATTTATATTGATAATTTCATCAACTTTAGTGTACGCTGCATTGCCTCCCTGAGATGCTGCAAGATCATATATTACAGAACCAGACTGCATTTTGTCGATCATATTTTTTTTAATTATTAATGGGGCCTTTTTTCCAGGTATTAATGCTGTACAAATTACTATGTCTATTTTTTTTAATGTCTCAGCTAAAAGTTCTTCTTGTTTTTTTTTAAATTCTTCAGTGGTTTCTTTTGCATATCCTCCTTCAGTCTCTAAATTTTCTGATCCGTCAACAACTAAAAATTTTCCACCCAAACTTTCAACCTGTTCTTTGGATGCAAGTCTAACATCTGTTGCAAATACAATAGCTCCCATTCTTTTTGCTGTTGCTATAGCTTGCAGTCCCGCTACTCCTGCTCCAACAACTAAAACTTTTGCCGCAGATATTGTTCCCGCTGCAGTCATCATCATAGGTATAGCTTTTTTAAATTGTCCAAATGAGTCAATTACTGCTTTATAGCCAGCTAAATTGGCTTGTGAAGATAAAATATCCATTGACTGTGCTCTTGTTATTCTTGGTAATAATTCTAAAGAAAAGAATTTTACATCATTTGCAATAAAATTTTTTAACTTTTCATAGTTTAAGTAAGAATTTAAAACACCAATTAATACTTGATTTGGTCTTAATAATTTTAGTTTTGCATCGTCTAGAATGTTTAGTTGTAAAAGTATATCGCACTTATTAATTACTTCCTCATCACTTTCTAAAAACTCTACTCCTTCTTTTTTATATTCCTCATCTGATATTCCAACATGTGAAGCATAACCTTTTGTAAGATAAACTTTAATTCCCATAGACTTATATTTTTTTGAAGTCTCTGGTGTTACAGCAATTCTTTGTTCTAATTCTCTATTTTCTAAAACTGAACCTACAATCATGGATATATAACTTTATAAAAGAAAAACTGCTAATAAAATTAAAATTATAACAACAGCAACTGAACCCCATAATACAAATTTTGTAAAACCATCCCATGTTTTTTTGTGAACTTCGTTATCCATAATTATTTTTGTCTAGCTTTGTATTTAGGATTTTTTTTGTTTATAATGTAAACTCTTCCTCTTCTTTTTACCAATTTAGAGTTTAAATCCCTTTTTTTTAATGACTTTAGTGAGCTTGCTATTTTCATAATTTAAATTCCTTGAAGCCTGGCAACGTCCTACTCTTCCATGTCTTAAGACAAAGTACCATTGGCGCTGAAGGGCTTGACTTCCGAGTTCGGAATGGTATCGGGTATTACACCTCCGCTATAATCACCAGGCTGGATGGTTATAATCAAAAAAAAAAATTTGTAAACGGAATAATAATTATAAAAAATCATTATAATTTGTGGTTTTTAATGAAGTCCTTAACATACTTTCTGAGTGAGATTTTGCCAAATTTTTTATGAACTTTATTTGTCAAATTCAAATCTGTTAATGCAGACGCATATCTCTCACCTTTTCTTTTGGGGAGAAATACAATTTTAGATTTAAACATTTTTGCCACTTCTATTATAGAAAAAGTTTCTTTATTTGAAATGCTATAGTGCCTACATTTATCTAACTTCCATGCTTTATAACAAATTTTTATTGTATCTTCTATATGAGTAAATCTTCTACTTTGAGACCCTGGTTTAACTACTGGTAAAGGTTTTTTTTTTTTATAGAGATCCTCAAAAATCCCTATAACAGTAGCCATAGCTCCTTTTGAAATCTGGTTTGGTCCATATACGTTATAAAAATAGATGATTTCAAATCTAAATTTAAACCATTTTTTTAGATTTTCTAAAAGTTCTAAATTTTTTGCTTTAGTAAATGCATAAGGTGAAAGGTTTTTATCCTTTCCTTTGTTACCTAATGATGCTGAGGTGGCTGAATAAATTAGTTTTATATTATTTGTTAAACAATAATTAAAGACTGAATTAGTTCCAACAGTATTTGAGTCTAGACATTTTTCCATTTGAAGAAAACTTTGATAAATTCTAGAAAATTCTCCAAAATGGAAAATTGTTTTAATAGTTTTTGGATTTTTTAAAATCTTATTAATATTTTTTGTATCTCCTTTTATATAATTTACTCTTTTGGATTTAATATGATTTTTTGATGAACTTGACGAATAATTATCAATACTTATTAAATTATATTTTGTTTTTTTTAGCAAAAGTTTAATTAGATTAGTACCTACAAATCCTGCACCTCCAGTAATAATAATATTTTTTTTCATTAATTGGTTATTATTAAATATCTTTTATTTTGAAAATTCCAATTTTCATATTTATTTTTGACTTTATCCTTTAATATAAAACCATCTTTATTTAAATAAAAAAAAGCACTTTTAAATGGATTATAGCTATATTGATTAATTTCTTTATTAATTCTTATAAAGTTTTTAGTCATAAAAATTATAGTTGCTAAAATTAAAATCAAGTAAATTTTTTTATTAATTATTTTTGGAATAAATTTAAACTTTGAAATGTATATGGAAATAGGTATGAAAAAAGTTAATGCTAAAAGTGTATATCCTCCATATCTAAGAGCAGGATGATTATAAAACCATTCAAGTAGTAATAGTATAATAGAAGAATAAAATAATTTATAATTTGGTTTTGTATTATTTTTTGTATTTAAATTGAAAGAAAATAAAAATATAAATGCAAGAGATATAAATATGATAACCAAAAGATTATCTGAAACTTTTGTAAAAAAATAGTTTTTGATCCAATTATCTACCCAATTAAAATTATTGATATAAATCTCTGGGTTTTCAACTCTAAAATTTGGACCTGCGCCTGCTTTTGACCACTGCTCATACCATAAATGCATTTGATCGATTTGCTGTAGAGGTATAGACCAATTCAAGTTTTCTACACAAGTAAAACTTGCTGGGTATATAAAGCAGCCTGTGTTTGAAAAAATTGTAAAAATCGTAAATAAAAAGATTGATATAAATAAATAAGAGGAATAACTTTTAAATATTAAATTACTCAATTGTCTGAAATTTAGATATTCTCTAATTTGATAAAACCATAGTAAAAAAATAACTGAGTAGATTAAATAAAAAGCTTTTAATGATACTATAATTGCAAACAATACTGCAAGTTTAGAAAAGTAGTTTCTAAAATGTTGCATATTTAAATTTATATTTTTAAATTTTAAGCTTTCTAAATAATATAAGCTCATCAAGAATATTAAGATTAAAGCAGATCTATCTGTTCCATGTTCTGCTAATCTCGAGAATGAAGAATTAATATAAATTAATGATGCTAGAGATAGAAATAGTATATGATCATATTCTTTTTTTTTTAATGAAGATTTAATTTTTTCAAAAAGAATAAAGTTAGAAAAGCCCATTATATATGCTGCACCACTATTCAAAAGAAAATATTTAATTAAAGGTAAGTAAAAAAGAGAATTTAAATAAAAAATAGATGATGGAGTTCTGAAACCATGATTTAAATTACCTAGACCAAATACTTTTTCAAAATTTGTGAGGATTATCGTATATGGGAAATGATAATAATAAAAATCGTCGTGATTTTTGTACATTAATAGTCCAATAAAAATAATTAAAAAAATTATTGATAAATTTCTATATTCTAAAATTCTTTTCTTAAAGTGCTTATTAAAATCAAAAATAAAAATGATAAAACCAAATCCAATGATTAAAAGATTATGTAAATAATTATGAGAAAAGAAAATATTAGTTGTATAAGAAATTAAAATGAGAATTGCTATACCAAAAAGTCCATCAAAAGGGCTTGCTTGATACTTAAAATTAATTAATGTATATATTCTTCCGTACCCAATAATTGAATACAAAATAATAAAATAAAATATTAATAAAATAAAAATTTGATACATTTTGATACAAACAAGTTATATAGTTTATGCAAAATTATAATCAATTAATAAATCAATTTAATATTTTCAATTTATTTGTCATTTTACTATTTAGTCTACTTCCTATTTCTATTCTAATTGGAAACGCTGGAATTAATTTAAATATTTTATTTATAGATCTTACTTTTTTAATTTATTGCATTAAACATAAATATTGGTCATGGTTAAAAAATAAATTTTTCATACTACTATCAATATTATATTTATTTTTAATTTTAAATTCTATTTTTTCTTATTTTTATATTGTTGAAAATGAAATTACAGGTCTAAAAAGATCTATATTATTTATAAAATTTATAATATTAATTTTTGCATTTTCAACTTTACTAAAGGATAAAGAGTCTTTTGCACTTATTAACAAAATTTGGTTAATTATATCTTTGATAGTAATTATTGATATTATTTATGAAAAGTACTTTGGCTACAATATATTAGGCTTCAAAAGTCCAAGTACATCTCGAGTTGTATCATTTTTCAAAGATGAGCTTGTTGTTGGTGGCTATATAATGTGTTTTGGATTTACTTCAGTATCTTACTTTTTAAAAAAATATATAAATCAAAAAACAGCAATATATTTTTTGATAATTTTATTAATTTTACTTATTTCTATTTTTTTAACTGGCGAAAGGTCAAATTTTATTAAGTCCTTTTTGTTATTTTCAGTAGTTATTTATTTTTTTAGTAAACAAAACTTTGTTTTAAACACCAAGATTTTAATTCCAATATTTATTATTTTTATAAGTTGTGTTATTTATTCTGCTGATAGTGTAAAAGATAGATATTCCGATTTTATAAAAAGAATATATTTAGAGACACAAAATAATAATATAATTCATGTTATTAGTAATAATAGGTATGGTGCACATTTTGATGCTGCAATAAAAATATTTGAAAGTTATCCTTTAACGGGGGTTGGTAATAAAAATTTTAGAAGCGAATGTTTAAAAGATAAATATTATGATAAAAATATAAAATTTTCTAAATTAAGGTGTAGTACTCACCCTCATCAAATACATTTTGAAATTCTTTCTGAACAAGGACTTTTGGGTTATTTATTTATTATTTATATATTTGGTTTTTTTATTATTAAAAATATTAAAATATTTTTAAAGGAAAAAAATATAAACCATTTAAATAATATTGCATATTTAACACTTTTCTTTATACCATTATTACCAGGCGCGGGTATATTTGGAACATTTAATGGATCTCTTTTCTGGATAATTTTTTCTTTAACTTATTTAAATTATAAAAAAAGTCTTCTTATTAAAATGTAAAACATAAAAATAAGAAGATTAATATTTAATTTGATTTAGTTTGATTCTTTAATAATATTTCTTAATGGATAAATTTAGAAGGTTTTTCTTAGTGAGTTTTGTTTCAAGTTTATTTTCAATCAGTTTTATAAATTCAATTGGAAGTACCAAAATAGAATTTCAAAATAAGCATAGATTAAAGAAAAGAAAATATAAAGATCTTATATGGTATCTAGATATAAACGATAAATGATATTTAAAAATTTATCAAAATTAAAAAATAAAAGATATCAAGTTATAATTTTTGGAAGTGGGCCAGCTGGCGTTTCGCTTGCACTTAAATTAGAAAAAAAAAAAATTAGTTCATTAATCATAGAAGCTGGAGATGAAGAGTATAGTGAAACTTCTCAAGAGGATTATAAATCAACTGTAATCGGAGATGAGATTACAGATTTAAGATATAGTAGACTAAGACAATTTGGTGGAACTAGTGGACATTGGGGTGGCTGGTGCAAACCAATTGAAGAATGGAATTTAAAAAACTGGCATATTGATCCAATTGAAATAAGTAAATATTCACATGAAGCAGATTATATATTAAATATTAACTCAGAATTTAAAAAGTCAAAAATTAATAAAAATTTTAATCAAATACAATTTCAATACTCTGATGTTAGATTTGCAGATAAATATAAAGATCATATTAAAGAGTCGAAAATTATAGATTTGTGTCTAAATTCTCAAATTTCTCATTTTGAAGGTGAAAACGGAAAAATAAAAAAAGCAAAAATATTTTCAAATAAGAAAGAATTTAGTATTGAGTCGAAATTTTTTGTATTGGCGTGTGGTGGTGTTGAAAATTCTCGAATATTGCTTTGGACAAAAGAAAAGAATTTTAATCTTTTAAATCCAGAACTTCCTATAGGAAAATATTGGATGACACATCCCTGGATTTTAGCAGGAGTTGGTTTTTTAAAAAAGAAAAAAGTTAAAAAATTATTAAAAGACGAATTCATTAATTATGACGGTCCACTTCATTTTGCATCTAGTGAAAATCTTGTTAAAGAAAAAAATATTTTAAGTGGGGCAGTGTATATGAACGCTACTGAAGATAATAAAATCTACAAGGAAATAGTTAAAAATTTTTTATGCGTATCCCCTAATTATGGAAAAAAAATTGCAAGAATGTTATTCAATAAAGATCTAAAATGTGGAAATATATTTATGAACCTAGAGGAGGCACCTTCAGAAAATAATAAAATAATTTTGAGTAATAAAATTTTCGACTCTAACGGAATACCAATTTCAAATATATATTATAATAAATCGCAAAAGACTATTTTAAGTGCAAAGGTAATTCTTGAAGAATTAGCAAATTTATTTATAGAAAAAAACATTGGCAGGATAGCTTTAAAAGAAAATATTGCAAATTTAGATTATTATGAAAATTTAGGTGTACATCATCATATGGGTGGTACTCGAATTGGAAAAAAAATTAAAAACTCGGTGGTTGATACCGATTTAAAACTTCATAACTCAGAAAATTTATATATTGCAGGAAGTTCTGTTTTCAGTACTTCAGGTTATGCAAATC
>CACDLR010000028.1 GCA_902553695.1 uncultured Pelagibacteraceae bacterium
TTAGTAAAAGATTTGGTTGATATTGGTATAGACGCTTATGGTATTGATATATCGGATTATGCTATAAAAAATTCTAAAAAGGAGATTTTTCCAAGACTGTTTAAAGGAAATGCAAAAAAAATAAATTTTCCTGATAAATGCTTCGATCTAGTATTATCGTTTAATTGTATTCATAATCTTAAAAAAAGAGATTGTATTAAAGCTCTAAAAGAGATTGAAAGAGTTAGTAAAGGAAAAAGTTTTGTACAGGTTGACTGTTACGAAAATGAAAAAGAAAAAAAAATGTTTCTAGAATGGGTTTTAACGGCTGAAACACATGGTTATCCAAAGGAATGGTTTGAAATTTTCAAACAAGCTAAGTATAGTGGAGACTGGTTCTGGACTAAAGTTTAAAAATTATGAATAAAAAAGATCAATTTCAACTATATAAGAAAATGCTTTTCATCCGATTAGTCGAAGAAATGATTGCAGAAAAATATAAAGAACAAAAAATGAGATGTCCTGTACACTTATCGATTGGACAAGAAGCAGCGGCTGTGGGTGTATGTAATGCATTGTCAAAAAAAGATAGGATTTTCAGTACTCACAGATCTCATAGTCACTATCTTGCAAAAAATGGTGATCTAAAAAAAATGTTAGCTGAAATATATGGAAAACTATCTGGCTGCTGTGGTGGTAGAGGTGGTTCTATGCATCTTTTTGATAAGTCTGCGGGTGTTACTGCAAGTGTTCCTTTAGTATCAAGCAGTATAGCACTTGCTACAGGCTCAGCTTTAAATTCTAAAATTAATAATACTAAAGAAGTTACTATTTCTTTTTTAGGGGATGGCTCAGTAGAAGAGGGAATTTTTCATGAAAGTTTAAACTTTGCATCAATAAATAAATTACCAATTATATATGTATGTGAGAATAATTTGTATTCTGTTTATACTCATCTAAACGAAAGACAACCGTTGAGATCTTTTAATAAACTTGGAGAGGCACATGCGGTAAAATCTATTACGTGTGATGGAAACAATGTATCTAAAGTAAATGAGATAACTTTAAAACTTTTAAAAGAATGCAAAAAAAATAAAGGTCCATTTTTACTCACATTAAATACTTATCGTCATAGAGAGCATTGCGGTCCAAATTACGATAATAATATAGGCTATAGAACGGAAAAAGAATTTAAACATTGGAAAAAAAAGGATCCTATATTGGTATTTAAAAAAGAATTAATTAGAAAATATAAATTTAATGAAAAAAATTTTGATAATCTTTCTAAATCGTTAACGAAGAAAATAAGTATAGCTTTTAAATATGCGGAAAAATCAAAATTACCAAATCCTAGCTTAATTAGTAAATACGTGTATGCCTAAAAAAAAAAATAAAACTAAACAAAGGATTATTCCAGGCTCTGAAGCTATAAGGGAAGGATTAATAGAAGCAGCAAAAAAAGATAGAAATGTAATATTCCAAGCAGAGGGAGTCAGTGACCCCTCCTCTGTATATGGAACGACAAAAAATTTAGAAAAAATATTTAACAAAAAAAGAATTATTGAAATGCCTTTATCAGAAAATGCAATGACTGGAGTTGCAATAGGTGCATCATTTTTAGGGAAAAGACCAATCATTAGCTTACATAGGGTGGAGTTTGCATTACTTGCCTTGGAACAAATTATAAATAATGCAGCAAAATCACATTATACAAGTATGGGTCAGCACTCAGTTCCAATTGTAATAAGATTAATTGTTGGTCGTGGCTGGGGTCAAGGACCTGAGCATTCTCAAAGTTTAGAAAATCTATTCTCAATGATACCAGGTTTAAAAGTGATAACACCTACGTTCCCTGCAGACGCAAAAGGAATGATTATTTCTGCTATAGAGGATAATAACCCAGTTGTAGTTATAGAACATAGATGGTGCCACTATATTAAAGGTCATGTTCCAAATAAATATTATAAATCGCAAATTAAAGAACCAATAAAAATCAAAAATGGAAAAGATGTAACAATTGTTGCTAATTCATTAAATGTAATTGAATGTCTCTTTGTCGCCAAAATACTTAAAAAATATAAAATTAATATTGATTTATTTGATTTAAGAGTTTGTAGACCTTTAGAGCTTGGAAAAATTAAAAAATCTGTAAAAAAAACTGGTAAATTAATTACTGTAGATTTAGGAAGTAAAATACTTGGAATTGGATCAGAAATAGTTTCTGAGATTACATCAAGCTGCTTTAATTACTTAAAAAAACCTCCTATTAGAATAGGAATGCCTGATTATCCTACACCAAGTTCTAGAGGCTATTTAAAAAATCATTATCCAGACAAAAGAAAAATTATAAATGAATTATCAAAACTTTTTCCAATTATCAAAAAAAATTACAAATCAATTATGATAGAAATTGATAAAGAGAGTAAAAAACTACCAATTGATGTACCAGACCCAAGTTTTAAAGGTCCCTTTTGAATAATTATAATAATAATTTAAGAAAAATTGGTAATTAATTTGAATAAATTTTTAAATAAACATTATTTACAAATTAAAAAAGGAGGAATTAGAGTTTTATTTATTAAATTCTTTTCGTTACTTTTAATTATTCCATCATATTTAATATCAATTCCGATTTCATTAATTATTATAATAATAAAACCATTGGTATTAATTAGATTTAAAGAATTACATTCAAGTAGAATTGGTCATTTTTCCGCAGATACTGAGCTTTACTGCTGTGAAAAGGATGCAAAAATTAATTTACCGAATAAAATCTATAAAGATATTTTTTATTTTAAAAAATTTGTCTGTAACAAATTTTTAGCGAAAATGTGGAAAAGGAAATTAATAATACTTCCTAATTGGTTGTTAAAACCCTTGCACAATATGATAATTATTTATTGTAAATTATTCAATTTAAAAAAATGAACATGAAATTACTAGTCCTATAAACTCTGATAGAGATATTTTTAATTTATATGAAAAATTTAAACCTCATATTGAATTTTCTATAGATGAAGAAAACAAGGGTAAATCTATACTTAAGCAATTTGGACTGTCAGAAAATTCAAAGTTTGTTTCATTAGTAGTGAGAGATTCTGGATATTTGAACAGATACCTTGAAAACTATGAAATTGGAAAATGGGACTATCACAGCTATAGAAATGGCGACATTGATAACTATATTTTAGCAGCAGAAGAACTAGCAAGTAGAGGTTATTACGTCTTTAGGCTGGGTACAAATGTTTTAAAACCTATTAAATCTTCTAATCCTAAAATTATAGATTATTCTAATTCTAAATTAAGAAGTGAGTTTATGGATATTTATATTAGTGCTAAATGTCACTTCTGTTTGACAACTGGAGTTGGTATTGATGGTGTATCTTCAGTCTTTAGAAGACCAATTGCATGTGTTCATGTGCCATTAGGATTAAGTCTATATACAAACAACAAAAACCACCTTTTATTAACTAAGCATCATATAAATAAATTAAGTAAAAAAGAATTAACTATCTCTGAAATCTTTTCATCTAACGTAGCGCTAAGTACAAGTTCTAAAGATTTTTTAGATAATGATGTTGAATTAGTAGAAAATACATCGGAGGAAATAAAAGATTTTGCTATAGAAATGGATCAACGACTAAATAATGAATGGAAGGATACAAATGAAGATAAAGAAAATCAAAAGAAATTTTGGCAAATATTTGAGGATAATTTAAAAAAACTTAATACTAATGAAAAATTACACGGTAAAATATATGCAAAATTCTCCTCTAATTACCTTCGAAAAAACAAAGATTGGATAAAATAATAACAGTTTAATGTTTATAAATATTTAAAATTTTATCTAATAATAAATTATTAATTAAATTTGCGGCAAAAATTGACGGATGATCATCATCTGATAAAAAAACTTTTTTATCTTTAACAGAATAACAAGATTTATCGTCACAAAATATTTTTTCTAAATCAAGATAAAAAATACTTTCAATTAAAATATTTTTTATAAATTTATTAGTATTTTCAGACTGATTATAAAAGTCCTTTAATGGAATAGATTGATCTGTAAATCCATTTTTTTTAAATTCGCTAAATTTATTTCTTCCCATTTTTTTTACATTATAAGGATTATCTACTACAGGGATGGGACCTAATAAAATTATTTTGTTATTATTATTGACTAAACTTTTAAAAAAATCTTTATAAAATTCAATTTCGTCAATCAGTGTATCATTTTCATAAAGTGAATATTTACCACCAATAATAACAATGGAATTTTTTATCTCACTTAATTTTTCTATTCTATAGGTTTGGTATTTTTTATCTTCTTCATTCTGGTAATTATTAAAGAGCAGAACCTGTCCAGGTTTTGTCATAGATGTAAGATTAAAGTTATTATTATTTAATTTATTCTTCAAATCGAACATTATTGAGATTAATTGACTATCACCCACTAAATAAACATTGCTTTTATTATTTCCAAAAGTACAAAACGTGTTGTTAATATCAAAATTTCTATGACACTTTTTATAAAGCTCTACTTCTTTATATCTATAATCAAAATTATTAATATCTAAGGACTCTGGTATATTATATTTAAAACCTCCCTTTAATATTATTAGCGTTGATAAGAAAATTATCAATACGAAAGTAATTGATAAATAATAAAAAACTTTTTTAAATTTATTTTTTTTATTTCTAAATGGTTGTTCTATGTATTTAAAAGTTATTAATGATAAAGTAAAAATAACAAAAGCAATTATTATTTGTTTAAATAAATTTCCTTGGGTATATAGAGCTGTTCTCGAAAATGCAAAAATTGGATAATGCCATAAATATAGAGAATAAGATAACAGTCCAATGCCTACAAACAGTTTAGATGATAATATTTTTTTAACTGAAACAACAGTATATGAATATAAAATGATCGTACCAACACCTATAACGGGGACCAATGTATAAATTGAAGGATGCAAAGTATCATGATTAAAAAAAAACATTGAATAAATAATTAAAATTAATCCAATGATAGTAAGGAAAAAATTTAAAATCAGATTTTTTGACTTAAAATTCTTTTCAATTTCAAAATATGCCAATATTGATCCAAACATTAATTCCCATAATCTTGTATGTAAAAAATAAAAAGATATTGAGGGGTTATTAAGAGACTCGAAATGTGCCAGAGCAAGACTTATGACTAAAATTAAAACAAAACTATGAAAAATGTATTTCTTAAAAAATTTATAAATGAGCAATAATGTAATAGGAAAAATTATATAATATTGCTCTTCAATTGATAAAGACCATGTATGTAATAAAGGCAAAAAAATACTTGGTACAGAGTCATACTCAATTCCAGTGAAATGAAAATATAAATTGGAACTAAAAAGAAGTGAAAACAACATCGATTCTGCAAAGTTTGCGAAATTTGTAAAAGAAAAGAAATACCAACCCAAAGGAATTGATGCTAACATTACAAAAAATAATGCTGGTAATATTCTTCTAGCTCTTCTTTGGTAAAAATTTGAAAATGAAAAATTGCCTGTTAATTTATACTCTTTAAGAATTATTGATGTTATTAGATATCCAGAAATTACAAAAAAAATATCAACACCAATATATCCACCTGGTAAAATCTGGTTACCATATAGAGTTATTTGGGCATGATAAATTATAACTGATATTACGGCAATTGCTCTTAAACCGTCAATTTCTGGTCGATAATCAATTTTCATTATTTTCTATTTTTATTTATTAAATAAACAAAATTAAAGTCAGGGTTTGACATATATGGTAGAAAAGAAGGATAAAGTTTAATACTAGAAATTTTTTCTATAACATTGACTTTTAATTTTTTTAACAGAGAATGAAATTCTTCAATTGTATAATATTTGTCTGGTGTATTGACGTCATTAAAGTAATTGCCCAAAAAATCCATTAACCTGATTGTATTATTTGATAAAAAACCAGTTTGAAAATGATCTTTAATTAAAACTA
>CACDLR010000029.1 GCA_902553695.1 uncultured Pelagibacteraceae bacterium
ACATTGTAACTGAACCACATCCTGAGATTCAAAAAAGAAAAAAAGACGGACTTCCTGAAATGGGAGTTTTAAGAGATAGTGATAGCAGATGGTATATGAGAGAAGAGGCTGGAGGATTAATTTTAGGTCCGTACGAAGATGGTGCACCTTGTTGCTATGTTGATGGACCAACAAAAGATTCTGAATATGAATTGTTTCAAGAAGATTTAGATAGACTTGCACCCCATATTGAAGGAGCGATACATAGAGTACCAGCTTTTGGAGAAGTTGGAGTTAAAAAAGTTTATAACGGAGCAATTTGTTATACACCTGATGGTAATCCAATTGTTGGACCAGCTTGGGGTCTAAAAAATTTCTGGATTAATGAGGGACATAGTTTTGGAATTACTGCAGCAGGTGGAGCAGGTTGGCAATTAGCAGAATGGATCGTTGATGGTGAACCAACAATTGATATGCTTGGAGTTGAGCCAAGAAGATACGGTGACTACTGTTCTAAATCATATTTAAAAGAAAAGAATGAAGAAGCTTACAGAAATGTTTTTATTATCCACTATCCAGATGAAGAAAGAGGGGCAGCAAGACCTTTAAGAACCGCACCGTGTTATGACAGAATGAAAAATCTTGGAGCAGTTTTTGGTCAAAAATTTGGATGGGAAAGGCCAAACTTTTTTGCAACTGATGGAATGAAACAAGAGGATGATTGGTCATTTAGAAGATCTAATTGGTTTAAAGCAATAGAAAGAGAGTGCAAAAATGTTAAAGAAAATGTTGGTTTATTAGACATGTCGGCTTTTGCAAAATGTAGAATTAAAGGACCAGGGGCAGAGGAATTTTTAGACAAACTTGTTGCAAACAAATTACCAAAGAAAGTTGGAAGAATTAATTTATGTCACGCTTTAAATACTAAAGGTGGTGTTCACTCTGAATTTACTATTATGCGAGAGTCTGAAAATAGTTTTTATTTAGTATCAGCGGGGGCTTTTCAAAGATTAGACCATGATTGGATACATAAATGGATGCCAAAAGATGGGTCTGTTATATTTGAAAATTTAACAAATAGTATGGGAGTTTTAGTTGTATCAGGTCCGAAAGCCAGAGATTTAATGCAAAGAGTATCAACAGATGATTTTTCAAATGAAAATTTCAAATGGTTAAGTTCAAAAATGGTAGATGTTGGACAAGCTCCAGTTAATGCTATGAGAGTTAACTTTGTTGGAGAATTAGGTTGGGAATTACATCATCCAATTGAGTATCAAAATCATATTTTTGATAAATTGATGGATGCTGGAACTGACCTAGGATTAAAACCTTATGGAATTAGAGCGATGAATAGTCTTAGAGTTGAAAAATCTTATAAATTAGTTGGTACCGAATTATCAATAGAATATTCACCATATGAAAGTGGCTTAGATAGATTTATACATCCAAATAAGGGAAGTTTTATTGGACTAGATGCTCTTAATAAATGGAGAGAAAAAGGATTTGCAAATAAATTAGTAACACTTGAAATTCATAATACTACAGATGCAGATGTGTTAGGAAATAACCCTATTTATGAAAATGGAACTGTCATCGGAAGAGCAACAGGAGGCGACTTTGGATTTAGATTAAATAAATCTATCGCACTTGGAATGGTAAAACCTGAATTAGGAAATCCTGGGCAAAAATTGAAGATTGACATTTTAGGAAAAATGCACGAAGCAACAATTCTAGATGAAAGTCCATACGATCCCGAAAATAAATTATTGAGAGCATAATGAAAATATTAGTCGCAGTAAAAAGAGTAATTGATTACAATGTACAAGTAAGAGTTAAAGAAGATAATACTGGTGTCGTAACTGATAATGTTAAAATGTCTACAAACCCACCAGACGACAATGCAGTAGAAGAAGCTGTAAAAATAAAAGAGTCCGGAAAAGCTAAAGAGATTGTTGCAATCACTGTAGGAGAAGAAAAAGCACAAGAAACTGTAAGAAAAGCATTAGCAGTTGGTGCTGATAGAGGAATACATGTAAAAGTTGATGGTGTCATTGAACCTTTGGCTGTTTCAAAAATTTTGCAAAAGATAGTAGATAAAGAAAAACCAGATCTAGTTTTTATGGGTAAACAAGCAATAGATGATGATTGCAATCAAACCGGTCAAATGTTGGCGGCTTTACTCAATTGGCCCCAAGCAACATTTGCATCAAAAATAGAGGTTAAAGATAAAACTCTAGAAGTTACAAGAGAAGTGGATGAAGGATTAGAAACTATAGAGGTCAATGTTCCAGCAATTATAACATGTGATCTAAGATTAAATGAACCAAGATATGCATCTTTACCGAATATAATGAAAGCAAAAAAGAAACCAATTGAACAAATAAATGCTGCAGATTTAGGTATTGATACTAAGCCTAGAATAGATCAAATTAAAGTTGAAGAACCACCAAAACGAAAAGCGGGAATAAAAGTCGCAAATGTTGAAGAATTAGTTCAAAAATTAAAAAATGAGGCTAAAGTAATATAATGTCATCACTTTTAATAGCAGAACATAATAATAAGGAAGTAAAACCATTTACTTTAAATGCAATCACTGCGGCATCTCAAATAGATCCAGATTTACATGTCTTAGTCTTAGGTCATAACTCAGAGACTGTTGCAAAATCAATTTCTGAAATTCCTAATGTTAAAAAAGTAATTCATGTGGATAACGAAATTTATAATAACTATATAGCTGAAAATTTTACTTCTGCTGTAGTTAAACATGCTGAGAATTATTCACATATAATTTGCTCAGCAAATACTTTTGGTAAAAACCTAATGCCAAGAATAGCAGCTTTATTGGATATTTCTCAAGTGAGCGACATAATAAAAGTTATATCTGCTGATACATTTTTAAGACCTATTTATGCAGGAAATGCCTTTGCAACAGTCAAAAGTAATGATGCAAAGAAATGTATTACAATACGACCTACATCATTTGAACCCGCAGAAACATCTGGAGGTTCTGCTGAAATAGTTAAAGGAGATGCTGGAGAACAATCAAATCATACAAAATTCATTAAAAAGGAAGAAATTAAATCTGATAGACCAGAGCTAGGCACTGCACGAATAGTTATTTCTGGTGGAAGAGGAATGCAGAGTGGAGAAAATTTTAAATTAATACAAGATGTTGCTGATAAATTAAACGCAGCAATAGGTGCCTCAAGAGCTGCTGTGGATGCAGGATATATAACAAATGATCATCAAGTTGGTCAAACAGGGAAAGTAGTAGTTCCAGATTTATATATTGCGGTAGGAATATCTGGCGCTATTCAACACTTAGCGGGAATGAAAGAGAGCAAGATAATTGTCGCAATAAATAAGGATGGAGAGGCTCCAATTTTTAGTGTTGCGGATTATGGCTTAGAAGCTGATTTGTTTGATGCACTGCCAAAATTCCTTGCAGAGCTGAACAAATTAAACACTATACAAAAATAACAAATACTATAAAAAATAACATTATGTCCAGAGAAGTGATGGAATACGATGTTGTAATCGTAGGTGGCGGACCGTCGGGACTTTCAACTGCAATAAAACTTAAGCAGTTAAATCCAGATATTAATGTCTGCTTGTTAGAAAAAGCATCTGAAATTGGTGCACACATCTTATCAGGTAATGTTTTTGAAACTAGAGCCTTAGATGAATTATTCCCAAATTGGAAAGAATTGAAAGCACCAATTCAAACTAAAGTAAGCAAAGAAAAATTTCTTTTTTTAGGAAAAGAAAAATCTTTGAGCTGGCCTACTTGGTTATTACCTAAAGTTCAACAAAATCATAAAAATTATATTATTAGTCTTGCAAATTTATGTAGATGGCTCGCTGAACAAGCAGAAGGCTTAGGTGTTGAAATATTTCCAGGATTTCCCGCAAGTGAAATATTATATAATGAAGATGGTTCAGTTAAAGGAGTTGCAACTCAAGATATGGGTTTAGATAAAGAGGGAAATAAAAAAGACAGCTTTGAACCTGGAATGGAACTTCATGCGAAGATAACAGTTTTTGCAGAAGGTTGCAGAGGTCATTTAGGAAAAGAGTTAATAAAAAAATTTGATCTAAGTAAAGGAAAAGATCCACAACAATATGGAATTGGTTTCAAAGAAATTTGGGAAGTAAATGAAAAAAATCATGAAGAAGGCTTAGTAATGCATACTGCAGGTTGGCCATTAGATAAAAATACTTATGGTGGAAGCTTTGTATATCATGCTCAAAATAAACAAGTATATCTTGGTTACGTTATTGGATTAGATTATCAAAATCCTCATTTATCTCCTTTTGATGAATTTCAAAGATTTAAAACTCATACTGCAATTAAAAAAATGTTAGAGGGAGGAAAAAGAATATCCTATGGTGCGAGAGCACTTATTGAGGGTGGTCTTCAAAGTTTACCTAAAATGTATATGCCTGGTGCATTGCTTATTGGCTGTGATGCTGGAACTTTAAACATGCCTAAAATTAAAGGTTCTCACACTGCTATGAAAAGTGGAATGATTGCAGCTGAAGCGATAATTGATCACATTAAAGAGAGTAAAAACCTCTCTGTTTATGAAGAAAAATTTAATAATTCTTGGGTATATAAAGAACTCCACGAGGCTAGAAACGTTAAGCCAAGTTTTAGTTGGGGTTTAGTATTAGGAATTATATTTACCGGCATTGACCAAATTTTATTTAGAGGAAAACTTCCATTTACATTAAGACATAAGCATGCTGACCACGAAACTTTAAAAATGGCAGATAAAATGCCTAAAATTGATTATCCGAAACCAGACAATATTATAACATTTGATAAAACAAGTTCTGTGTATTTGACAGGGACCAATCACACTGACAATCAGCCAGTACATTTAAAATTAAAAGATCCTGAAATTCCTATAAAATATACTTTAGATAAATATGATGAACCTGCCCAAAGATATTGTCCCGCAGGAGTTTATGAAGTTCAGTATGAAAATGATTTACCAAAATTTGTAATTAATTCTCAAAATTGTATTCATTGCAAAACATGTGATATTAAAGAGCCTTCCCAAAATATTACTTGGGTCACACCAGAAGGTGGGGGCGGTCCTAAATATGGAAATATGTAGATTAAGATAAATCTATTGCGTGTTTTTTTAAAATTTCTATTGGAATTAGCTTTAATGTTTTCTCATGAGTTTTTTTTAAATAAATTGGACAACCTTTACCAGCCTCAACAGCTTTAGCATACCAACCAGCACACACGCACCAACTGTCTCCATCTTTTAATCCAGGAAATCCGAAGTTTGGGTGAGGTGTAATTAAATCATTGCCAGCTTCTTTAAGCCATTCTAAAAAATCTGTATTTACTTTAGCACATACTGTATGAACACCATTGTCATTATTATCTGTATTACAACAACCATCCCTATACCATCCTGTAAGTGGGTTCATAGAGCATTCTTCAAGGTCTTCACCTAATACATTTTTTTGTTTATCAGCCATTTAAAATTTTTTTTGTTTTAATATCTAAATCAATATTGAAAGAAAAAGATCTTCTTTCACCCTGTACATTGAATGGATAAGCAGTATGCATTAAGTTATTTGGAAAAACAATCATATCCCCAATTTTTGGTTTATGATTATAAATACTATTACTTAAGTAAGTTTTTGTACCATTTATAAAGTCAATTGTTCCATTTGTTTTTATTCTTTTTTTTGATTTTGTTAAATTTTTTGGAACCATTAGATATCCCACAGCTGAAACAAAGCCATTGTGGTAATGTACAGGGTTATACTCATTTTTAAACTGTCTTACTACCCAAAGATTCTTTATAGAAAATTTCTTAGGCATTATATT
>CACDLR010000030.1 GCA_902553695.1 uncultured Pelagibacteraceae bacterium
TTAGTAAGCACTCTTCTGTTAGCATTAGGATTTTCAAAAAATGATATTGTTAATGAATTTTACGAAAAAGAAAATTATTCATACGATGAAAAAAACAACAAATGGAAAACAAAATTTGATCCAGAAAATTATAAATCTAAAAATTTTTCTGAAGAAGTAATTGACGCAAGGAATAATAAAGTAGTAATTAAATCTGGAGAGAAAATTAATTTTTTAAATGCAAAAAAATTACAAACTGATGGTTTAAAAGAAATTTATGTATCAAAAGAATCATTATACGGTAAATTTTTACACAAGAAAGTAAATTTGGAGGGTAGTGAAGAAAAATTTGATATAGGCTTGGAATTAAATGAAACCGTAGCTTTCATGCCATGGCAATTAAATGAAACTATTTTAAATAAGTTTATTGAAAACAAGATATTTTCACTCGAAATATCAAAAACTAATCCAATCAACAAAGGACCTTATCTTTTGGTTACCATGCTGAATGACAAAAATGAAAATAAAAATGATGCTATAAATGATATATACAAAGTTTTAAGACCAGGAGAACCTCCAACTATAGAAATTGCGTCTCAAATTTTTAATAATTTATTTTTTAGTTCCGACAGATATGATTTGTCAGATGTCGGCAGAGTAAAATTAAATTCAAGACTTAATCTGGATTGTTCAGATAAAATTACTATTTTAAGAAATGAGGATATTGTTTCAATTATAAAAAAAATGTTGGATCTTAGAGATGGAAAAGATGAAATTGACGATATAGACCATCTGGGTAACCGAAGAATAAGATCAGTGGGAGAGCTGGTAGAAAATCAAGCAAGAATGGGTGTTTATAGAATGGAAAGAGCTATTAAAGAAAAAATGACAACTCTAGATGTGGAGTCTGCAATGCCTCAAGATTTAATAAATGCTAAACCATTAACTGTATCTTTAAAAGATTTTTTTGCCACGTCTCAATTATCACAATTTATGGATCAAACAAATCCATTATCTGAAATAACTCATAAAAGAAGAGTTTCAGCCTTAGGTCCAGGGGGATTAACTAGAGAGAGAGCAGGGTTTGAAGTTAGAGATGTTCATCCAACACATTA
The DNA here is from genome assembly GCA_902553695.1 of uncultured Pelagibacteraceae bacterium. Taxonomy (GTDB): domain Bacteria; phylum Pseudomonadota; class Alphaproteobacteria; order Pelagibacterales; family Pelagibacteraceae; genus Pelagibacter. The sequence goes on from CACDLR010000030.1 coordinate 1,095, forward strand.
TGGCAGAATATGTCCAATAGAAACACCTGAGGGTCCAAATATCGGATTAATCAATAGTTTATCTACATACTCAAAAATAAATAAATATGGATTTATAGAAAGTCCATATAAAAAAGTTGAGAATGGAAAGGTAGTTGAAAATATAGAGTATCTCTCGGCTATGGAAGAAACAAAGTACACAATTGCACAAGCTAATTCAAAGCTTGATAAAAATGGTAAATTTACGGAAGATTTAGTTTCTTGCAGGCAGAATTTAAATTTTATTTTAGCAAAACCTGAAAATGTTGACTACATCGACGTTTCTCCAAAACAATTAGTTTCAGTAGCAGCATCCTTAATACCTTTTCTAGAAAATGATGATGCTAACAGAGCTTTAATGGGTTCAAACATGATGAGGCAAGCAGTGCCTTTGATGAAACCAGAGGCACCATTAGTTGGGACAGGAATCGAAAGCGATGTTGCTTTAGATTCTGGAGTAACTATTGTTGCTAGAAGAGATGGAATTGTAGATAAAATTGATGGTAAGAGAATTGTTATCAAGGCTTCAGAGGAAAAAGATTTTTCAAAATCTGGTGTAGATATTTATAACTTACAAAAATTCAAAAGGTCAAATCAAAATACTTGTATCAACCAAAAACCACTTGTGCGTGTTGGTGATAAAGTAAAATCTGGAGATATAATTGCTGATGGTCCTTCAACTAAAATAGGTGAATTAGCACTTGGAAAAAATGTAACCGTAGCTTTCATGCCATGGCAAGGTTATAATTTTGAAGATTCTATTTTAATTTCAGAAAGATGTGTAACAGACGATGTGTTTACTTCAATTCACATAGAAGAGTATGAAGTAATGGCGAGAGATACTAAATTAGGGGAAGAAGATATCACAAGAGATATACCTAATGTAAATGAGGAATCTTTGAAAAATTTAGATGAGTCAGGTGTTGTTTATATAGGAGCCGAGGTTAAGCCTGGAGATATTTTGGTTGGAAAGGTTACACCCAAGGGAGACTCAGCATCAGGTCCTGAGGAAAAATTACTAAGATCAATATTTGGCGAAAAAGCAATCGATGTTATTGATACATCACTAAGAATGCCTAGTGGAAGCGGTGGTACTGTTGTTGACGTTCGTGTATTTAATAGACATGGGATAGAAAAAGATGAAAGATCAGTCATAATTGAAAGATCCGAAATAGATAGTGTCCAGCAAGATAAATTAGTTGAAGAAGAAATACTCCACAGAAGCATTAAGCAAAGAGCCTTATCAATTTTGTCTGGTTTAAAAATTCAAAAAAAATTAAAGAATATAAATATTGGTGAGACAATAGATGAAATTAAAATTAACGAAATAAATATAAATGATATTTTTAAAATAACTGTTGAAGAAAAAAATGCAATTGATGCAATGAGCAAACTTAAAGAGCAATTTAATACAGCCAACCTAGATATTCAAAGTAGATTTGAAGATAAAGTTTTAAAAATTAAACAAGGAGATGATTTATTACCTAGTGTAATGAAAATGGTAAAAGTTTTTGTTGCAATGAAACGAAGATTAAGACCGGGTGATAAAATGTCTGGTAGGCATGGAAATAAAGGCGTAGTAAGTAAAATTGTACCAGTTGAAGATATGCCTTATATGGAAAGTGGCCAACCTGTAGATATTGTTTTAAATCCATTGGGGGTACCTAGTAGAATGAATGTTGGCCAAATTTTAGAAACACATCTTGGTTGGGCATGTTCCGAATTGGGCAACAATTTAAAAAAACTCATAAACACTATTAATAAATCAAAGGAAAAAAGTGGTGATATTAAAAATTTAATTAAGTCTGTTTATGGACAAGATTTTTATTCTTCAACAATAGAAAAACTCTCTAATATTGAGTTCCAAGATTATATTGAAAACATGAAAAATGGCTTTCCTATTGCTACTCCAGTATTTGATGGAGCAAAAGAATTAGACGTAACAAATATGTTGAAAACAGCAGGTTTACCTGACTCTGGTCAAACATTCTTATGGGATGGTAGAACAGGAGAAAAATTTGATAGAGCTGTAACTGTAGGAACTATATACATGCTTAAGCTTCATCATTTAGTTGAAGATAAAATTCACGCTAGATCAACAGGCCCTTATAGTCTAGTTACCCAACAGCCTTTGGGAGGTAAAGCTCAAAATGGTGGTCAACGATTTGGAGAAATGGAAGTTTGGGCTTTAGAAGCTTACGGAGCATCTTATACATTGCAAGAAATTTTAACAGTTAAGTCAGATGATGTTGCTGGTAGAGTCAAAGTTTATGAGACAATAGTTAAAGGTGAGGAGAATTTTGAGTCAGGAATACCAGAGTCATTTAACGTTCTAGTTAAAGAAATCAAATCTTTAGCATTAAATGTGGAGTTAAATTGATATGAGTAAAGAACTCTCAGAACTATTTAAAGAAAAATCAATATCAGAAACACAAAATTTCAATAGTATAAAAATTACTTTAGCCAGTCCAGAAAAAATTAAATCATGGACATACGGTGAAATAAAAAAACCTGAGACGATAAATTATAGAACTTTTAGACCTGAAAAAGATGGTCTATTTTGTGCGAGAATTTTTGGACCAATAAAGGACTACGAATGCTTGTGTGGAAAATACAAAAGAATGAAGTTCAGAGGAATAATATGCGAAAAATGTGGTGTTGAAGTTACAAAATCTAATGTGAGAAGAGAAAGAATGGGACACATTAATTTAGCAACACCTGTTGCACATATTTGGTTTTTAAAATCGTTACCAAGTAGAATTTCCTTAGTTATAGACATGAAATTAAAAGAAGTTGAAAAAGTTTTATATTTTGAAAATTTTATTGTGATCGAACCAGGGTTGACCGGCCTTAAAAAAAATCAATTATTATCTGAGGAAGAACTAATTAAATTTCAAGATCAATATGGTGAGGAGTCTTTCACAGCGGGAATTGGTGCTGAAGCAATATTAGAAATACTTAAATCAATAGATTTAAATTCAGAAAGAGAGAAACTATCAAAATCTATTAAAGAAACTAAATCAAAAGTTACTGAAGAAAGAAATGTAAAAAGATTAAAATTAATAGACTCTTTTATCGAAACTGGAAATAAACCAGAATGGATGATACTTACCACAATCCCTGTGATACCACCTGAATTAAGACCACTTGTTCCATTAGACGGTGGTAGATTTGCTACATCTGATTTAAACGATTTGTATAGGAGAGTAATTAATAGAAATAACAGACTTAAAAGATTAATGGATCTTAAAGCTCCAGATATAATAATTCGAAATGAGAAAAGAATGTTACAGGAGTCAGTAGATGCCCTTTTTGATAACGGTCGGAGAGGTAGAGTAATTACCGGAACTGGAAAAAGACCTCTTAAATCTTTAGCAGAAATGTTGAAGGGTAAACAGGGAAGGTTTAGACAAAATTTACTAGGAAAACGTGTAGACTATTCAGGTAGATCTGTAATAGTTGTTGGTCCAGATTTAAAATTACATGAATGTGGTCTTCCTAAAAAAATGGCCTTGGAACTATTTAAACCATTTTTATATGCAAGACTTAACAAATTAGGTCTAGCCTCTACAATTAAGCAAGCAAAAAAGTTAGTAGAGAAAGAGAGAGATGAAGTTTGGGATGCTTTAGAGATTATAGTAAGGGAACATCCTGTTCTATTAAATAGAGCCCCTACACTACATAGACTTGGTGTTCAAGCATTTGAACCAAAGTTAATAGAAGGTGATGCTATACAATTACATCCTTTAACATGTGCAGCGTTTAACGCCGATTTTGATGGAGATCAAATGGCAGTTCATGTTCCATTAAGTCTTGAGGCACAACTTGAGGCTAGAGTTTTAATGATGTCTACGAATAATATATTAAGTCCATCAAATGGAAAACCAATTATTGTACCAAGTCAAGATATGATTTTAGGAATATATTATTTATCTCAACCACCATATCAAACAGATAAAGTAGAGGGATATTTTGTTAATACAGATGAAATTTTACAAGCCCTAGAAA
>CACDLR010000031.1 GCA_902553695.1 uncultured Pelagibacteraceae bacterium
TTCTTGTTCCTTAGCTGATAAAATTTCTTTAGTGTTATTTATTGAGTCAATTTCATATACAACCAATCTTAAAGTACATTTAAGTGCAGCAGAATAAGTTAAACCTCTAGAAATACATTCATCCACATCAAATTTTGGCTTATCAAATCTGTAAGAGACATATTCTAGTGTAGCTTTGTCATTTATATCTTCTATTGGAAAAATGTTTTTAAAAACTCTGTCAAAACCTTTTGTTAAGTGAGATTCTATTTCAGGATTGTAAATTGTAAGTTGTTTGTAAGAATTTTTTTGGACTTCAATAAGATTTGGAATTGATAAACTTTCTTTAAGTTTACCAAAGTTTTTTCTTATATTTTTTTTACCTGTAAAAGATAAATCCATTAATTTTTTTGAGTTATTAACCTAATAAAATTATTTAAGCTAATTACTTGAGTTCTACTTTTGCGCCTGCAGCTTCTAATTTTGTCTTAATTTCTTCTGCTTCTTTTTTATTAACACCAGCTTTTACTTCTTTAGGAGCACCTTCAACTAAATCTTTAGCTTCTTTTAAACCTAATGATGTAACAGCTCTTACTTCTTTAATTACATTAATTTTTTTATCTCCTGCTGAAGCTAAGACTACAGTAAATTCATCTTTTTCTTCAGCTGGTGCCGCTCCACCGGCAGCTGCAGGTGCAGCAACTGCTGCTGCAGCTGTTACTCCCCATTTTTCTTCTAATTGTTTTGAAAGCTCGGCAGCTTCTACAACTGTCAAACTCGATAATTCATCTATAATTTTGTTTAGATCGGCCATAATATATTTGTGTCCCTGGTTATTTTTTTGATTTTTCGCTGGCCAAAATAGCGATTTTTGTCGCCGGCGCAAGTAAAATCGTAGCTAATTTTTGAGCTGGAGTCCTTAAAATACCTACTATTTTAGCCCTTGCTTCATCTAGCGTAGGTAGAGTTGCAACATTTTGTACCGCGGCAACATCAAGAATCTCATCGCCCATTATTCCACCTAAAATTTTAAGTTTGGAATTTTCCTTTGAAAATTTAGTAAGTATTTTAGCAGATGTAATTGCGTCATCTGATAATGCAACAGCCGTAGGTCCAGCAAAAAGTTTACTTAATTCTTTTGCTCTAGTCTTCTCGAGCGCTATTTTGGTAATTCTATTTTTTGTAATTTTAAACAAAATACCATGTTCTCTCATTTGTTTACGCAATTGATCAAGTTGAGGCATATTTAACCCTTGATAATGAGTTACAATTACAGCATTAGATTTATCTATATCTGTAGTCATTTTATCAATATAGATTTTCTTTTGGTCTTTATTCATATTAAAAATGTTTATCCAATTTAAGTTTATAAGAAATACCCATAGTAGAAGTTAAATAAATACTTTTAATCATCTCACCTTTAAAGGAATTATTTCCTTTTTCTTTTTCTAAAGTTTCAATTATTGCATTAAAATTTGTTAAAATTTTATCATCTGTAAATGATTTCTTGCCTAAACTTATACCTATATTTCCATCTTTATCATTTTTAACTTCAACTTGACCAGCTTTGGCATTTTTGACTGCTTCCTCAATATTTTCAGTAACAGTTCCAAGTTTTGGATTTGGCATCAAGCCTTTAGGACCTAAAATTTTCCCAAGCTTAGATAAACTAATCATCATTTTAGGTGTACAAATTAATTTTTCAAAATTAAGCTCACCTGCCTTTATTTTTTCAATTAAATCATCAGCTCCTACTAGGTCTGCTCCTGCCTTTTCTGCTGCTGCTTTTTTAGAGTCATCGCATAACACTGCAACTTTTATTTTTTTTCCAGTTCCTGCGGGCATATTCACAACTGTTCTGATATTAACTTCCCCCTTTTTTTGTTTATTGTTTATTTGAAGGCTTAAATCAATTGATTCATCGAATTTGGTTGTGCAATTTTTTTTTATATTGGGAAGTAATTCTTTAATTGATTTAGATGTTATATCTTTTTCTAATTTTAATAAATTTTTAAATCTCTTTGATTTCATTATTCTTTTACCTCTATGCCCATAGATCTAGCTGAACCAGCAATAATTTTTGCTGCTTGATCAATATCATGAGCATTCAAATCAGCCATTTTTTCTTTTGCTATTTCTTCTAATTGTTTTTTAGTAATTGATTTAACTATGTTTCTTCCAGGTTCTGAAGATCCACTTTTCAATTTAAGTTTCTCTTTAATATAGAATGTTGCAGGTGGAGTTTTTATAATAAAATCAAATTTTTTATCTTTGTAAACTGTAATAATAACTGGAACAGGTTTCCCCATTAAACCTTTTGTCTTCTCATTAAAAGCTTTGCAAAAATCCATAATATTAATTCCTCTTTGTCCTAACGCTGGACCAACCGGAGGTGCTGGGTTTGCTTGACCACCTTTTATTTGTAATTTTACAAATCCTGCAATTTCTTTTTTTGCCATTAACTTGCCTTTTCTACTTGGTTAAATTCAAGTTCTACTGGAGTCGGTCTTCCAAAAATAGAAACTGAAACTTTCAGTTTAGACTTATCTTCGTCTATCTCCTCCACTAAACCACTAAATGACGCAAATGGCCCATCAATCACTTGAACTTTTTCACCAATGGCGTAATCTATACCAGATTTTGGTTGAACTACACCATCTTTTATTTCTCCTAAAATCTTTTCAATTTCCTTGTCTGAAACGGGGACTGGGGTACCTTTAGACCCCAAAAAACCACTTACTTTTTTTAAACCTTTAATCATATGGTAAATATCATCAGTCATTTCACATTTGATTAATACATACCCTGGGAAGAATTTTTTCTTCCTTTGTACTCTCTTTCCTCTTCTTACTTCAGTAACATCATGTGTTGGAACAATTATCTCTTCAATTTTATCTGAAACTTTTGATTTATCTGCCTCATCTTTAATTTGTTGGGCTACTTTATTTTCAAAGCTTGAGTGGGATTGAACAATAAACCAATTGGACATTAAAAACTCACTTTAAGAATGATTTCTAATAAAAACTTTAAAATTTGATCTAATAAAAGAAAAAATAATGATGCTACAATAGCCATTGCTGCAACCATTAAAGATCCTTGGACAGTTTCTTTTGATGTTGGCCATGAAACCTTAAATGCCTCATTTTTAACTTCCTGAAAAAATTTTAATGGGTTTTTCATAAATTCGTTATAACTAAATGGCAGGAGCGGAGGGAATCGAACCCCCAACCTCCGGTTTTGGAGACCGGCGCTCTACCAATTGAGCTACACTCCTATGGAGTTTTACTCTATAATTTTAGTTACTACTCCAGCTCCTACTGTTCTTCCACCTTCCCTAATTGCAAAATTTAATTTTTCGCTCATTGCAATTGGAGTTATTAACTTAACAGTAAATTTTGCATCATCACCAGGCATTACCATTTCAGTTCCCGCTGGTAATTCTACTTCTCCAGTTACATCTGTAGTTCTAAAATAAAACTGAGGTCTGTATTTGGTAAAGAATGGTGTGTGTCTTCCACCTTCTTCTTTTTTTAATACATACGCTTGAGCTTCAAATTTAGTATGCGGTGTTACTGAACCAGGTTTACAAAGTACTTGACCTCTTTCAACATCTTCTCTTTCAACACCTCTCAAAAGAGCTCCAATGTTATCCCCTGCTTCACCAGTGTCTAAAATTTTTCTAAACATTTCCACACCAGTACAAACTGATTTTTTAGTTTCTCTAATTCCTACTATTTCTATTTCCTCACCAGTTTTAACAACACCTTGTTCTACTCTTCCAGTTACAACTGTTCCTCTTCCAGAAATAGAAAAGACATCTTCAACTGGCATCAAGAAAGGCTTATCTTTAGGTCTGTCAGGTTGTGGAATAAAATCATCAACTGCTTTCATTAATTCCATAATCGCGTTTTTACCAATTGCTTCATCCCTTCCCTCTACTGCTGCCAAAGCTGAACCTTTTATAATAGGTGTTTTATCTCCAGGAAATTTATATGATGTTAAAAGTTCTTTAATTTCCTCTTCAACCAAGTCTATCATTTCTTTGTCATCTACTTGGTCTACTTTATTTAAAAATACTACAATTGCCGGTACACCTACTTGTCTTGCTAAAAGAATATGTTCTTTAGTTTGCGGCATAGGTCCGTCAGCTGCATTTACAACTAATATTGCACCATCCATTTGTGCTGCACCAGTAATCATATTTTTTACATAGTCAGCGTGTCCAGGACAGTCTACGTGAGCATAATGTCTTTTTTCAGTCTCATACTCAACGTGAGCAGTCGAAATAGTAATACCTCTCTCTTTTTCCTCTGGTGCCTTATCAATTTGATCATACGCAGTAAATTGCGCTCCACCAGTTTCTGACAATACTTTTGTTATTGCAGCTGTAAGAGTTGTTTTACCGTGGTCGACGTGGCCAATTGTTCCAATGTTACAATGTGGCTTCGATCTATTAAACTTTTCTTTAGACATTATATTTTTTACCTCACTTATAATTTTTTTTTTTTTACATTTGGAGCGGGTGATGGGAATCGAACCCACGCAACCAGCTTGGAAGGCTAGTGTTCTACCACTGAAC
>CACDLR010000032.1 GCA_902553695.1 uncultured Pelagibacteraceae bacterium
ATTTTCAGAAAAATTTTAAAAATATAAATCCACTTATATGTTTTGCAGTTAAATCAAACAATAATCTTAAAATATTGAATGAGATAGCAAAATTTGGATTAGGTGCAGATGTGGTATCAAAAGGAGAATTGTTGGCTGCGATTAAATCAAAAATAAGTCCCAAAAAAATAGTTTTCTCGGGAGTCGGCAAAACTTATGAAGAAATTGAATTTGCAATAAAAAAAGGAATACTTTTAATAAATACTGAATCTCAGAGTGAAATAATAACAATACATAAAATTGCAAAAAAAATTAATAAGACTGTAAATATTGGTATTAGATTAAATCCAAATGTTGATGCTAAAACTATTAAAGAAATTACAACAGGTAAAAATTCTAACAAATTTGGTCTTACTGAAAAAGAGGTTATTCAGTTAATTAATTTTTATAAAGACTCAAAATATATTAATATTAAATGTTTAAGTGCACATATTGGTAGTCAAATTACAAATCATACTCCATATTTAAAAATGCTTAGATCAATACAAAATATAATTAATAAGACTAATTTTTATTTTGAATACGTAGATCTTGGAGGTGGCATGGGTATAAATTATGGTGATAATAAAAAATTACTTAACTATAAAAAATATTCAGATCAAATAAGAAAATTTGTTAAAAAAAACAATACTAAAATAATATTTGAGCCTGGAAGATCTATAATAGGAACCGCTGGGTACTTATTAACAAAAATAATCTATATTAAAAATACACAAAAAATAAATTTTATTATTTTAGATGCTGGTATGAACGATTTAATACGGCCTGCTCTTTATAAAGCTTTCCACAGAATTGTACCCTCATTTAAAAGAGGAAGAAAAGTTTTAAAAAGACATGATTTTGTTGGCCCAGTGTGTGAAACCACAGATAAGTTTTTAACTATTAAATCATACCAAAAATTAAATGAAGGAGATAGTGTTGTTATATGCGATGTGGGTGCCTATGGTAAAGTACTAAGTTCAAATTATAATTTAAGAACAAGTGCAAATGAAATTTTAATTAAAAATTCAAAAGTCTTAAGAATTAAAAAAAAAGAAACACTTCAAAAAATTATTTAATAGATGATTAGGGGATTAATTTTTAAGTTTTTTTTTTACACTGGATGTATTTTTGTTTGTATTGTTTTTTTTGCCAGCATTAATTTTGCCACAAAAAATTGACTTGATCGGAGGGAAGATACTTGGCAATTGGATAAAGTTTTGTCTTTACGTTTTTTTATCGGTTGATGTTAAAGTTAAAGGGGTTGAAAATATTCCAAAAAATCAAAATTTTTTTATTGCATCACTTCATCAATCTTTATTTGAGACTTTCTTTTTACAAACAATTTTTAATTCACCAATTTTTATTTTAAAAAAAGAATTATTAAAAATACCAATATTTGGATGGCATTTAAAAAAAATTGGTTCAATATCAATTAACCGTGACAAAATTAGTAAAGAAAATTTAGGTTTTTACGATAAGATTGTTTCTACCACGATAAAGACAAAAAGACCGGTAATAATTTTTCCACAAGCAACAAGGACTAACATAAATGAAAAGATTCCATTTAAAAAAGGTGTTTCAAAAATTTATGAGAAACTTAATTTTATATGTGTACCGGTTGCATTAAATTCTGGAATTGTTTGGCCTAAGTCAGGAAACTTAAGTTCAAACAAAACTATTATTATAAGTATTTTAGATTATATTCCCATAGGTCTTACAGCTGAAGATTTTTTAAAAAAAATTGAAGAAAATCTTTACAATGAAGCAGATAAAATAACTTAACCTTTCATTGGCATAATTACGTATATGCTGTCGAAATCTGATGGATCTTTTATTAAAGCTGGAGATGCAGAGTCCTTTAAAAAAATCTCAACTTTATTTCCATCTAAATTAGAGGCTACATCGATTAAATACCTTGGGTTAAAACTTATATCTAACTCGTGTTCAAATTTAACTGGAAGACTCTCTTTCCCATCTCCACTATTACTATTATTAACAGATAAATTCAGATTATCCTCCCTTAAGTTCATTCTTAATCCATCTTTTTTATCTAAAGATACAGAAGCGACTCTATCTACTGAAATTAGAAATGGCTTTAAGTCTATTTCTAATTTTTTTTGATTATCTTTGGGTATTACTTGATAATAATTTGGAAATTTACCATCTATTAGTTTTGACATCAAAATTATTTCATTAAATTCGAACTTAATTTTTGATTTTAAATTAGATATTTTTATATCTCCATCGAAATCACCCAGTAAAGAACATAATTGAAAAATAGTTTTTTTTGGTAAAATTATTGGTTCAAATTTTATTTCATCTGTTATTAAAGTTTTTGAAATAGCCATTCTATGACTATCTGTTGCAACAGCTGTAAGATATTTTTTATTTTCTTTTTCAGTTATATGTAAAAATATCCCACTCAAATAGTGTCGTGTTTCGTCGTTAGAAACTGAAAATTTACATTTATTTAGGAGATTTAGTAATTTTTTTGAATTAATTTGAAATTCATTTTCTTTAAAATTAGACTCCGTTATAGGAAATTCTGAAGCCTTAATACAGTTGAGATTAAATGTTGATTTATCCGACTCCAAATTTAATTTATTTTCACTTACTAAATTGAAATTTATTTTTTTTTCATTATTAAATTTTCTAACTATATCATACATTATAGAACATGATGTTGTAGTCTCTCCCTCATCAGATATTTCAATATTAGAAATATTCTGTATAAAAATTAAATCTAAATCAGTTGCTGTAATTTTAAGATTTGAATCTTTAGCTTCGAGCAGCACATTAGATAAAATAGGTAATGTACTCCTTTTTTCAATCACTCCCTGGCAGTAATTTAATGAGTTTTGCAAATCCTTTTGATTTACACTAAATTTCATCTTCTTTATTATATAAAATCTTATTTTTTAATGTATCTATTTTTAAATTTAACTCATTATCCTCTTTTCTAAGTCTATCTATAGTTTTTACAGAATGAATGACCGTAGTATGATCTCTATTAGAAAAACTTCTTCCGATTTCTGGTAAGGATTTTGATGTTAACATTTTAGCTAAGTATATCGCTGTTTGTCTTGGTCTAACAAGATATCTAGATCTTCTTGAAGAAAGCATTTCATTTTTGCTAATCTTAAAATATTTACAAACAATTGTTTGGATTCCATCAATTGTTACTTTATTCTCATATATATTTAATAAATCTTTTAATATAATTCTTGTTTCAGAAAGACTAGGTACTTTATTATAGATCCTGGAAAATGAAACAATTCTATTTAACGCTCCAATTAATTCTCTGACATTAGATTTAATTTCTGAACATATAAAATTTTGTATTTCTTGAGATAAAAAAATATTATTATTATTTAAAATATTAAGTTCAGATATTTTACTTTCAATTATTTTTGTCCTTAATGCTAAATCAGGATTTTGAATATCTACAACTAACCCACCTGAAAATCTGGACTTAATTCTTTCTTGAATCCTATTTAGTTTACTTGGTGGTCTATCTGCGCTGAGTATAATTTGTGAACCTTTGTCTAATAAGGCACTAAAAGTATGAAAAAACTCCTCCTGTAATGCTTCTTTTCCATTCATAAATTGAATATCATCTATTAAAAGCAAATCTGTATTTCGAAAGTTATCTTTAAATTTAATCATTTCATTTGATTTTATTGATTTTACGAAGTGATACATAAATCTTTCTGCTGATATAAACACGACTTTCTTATTTGGCTTTATTTTAAAACCTATAGCATTTAATAAATGAGTTTTTCCCATACCAACTCCTGAATAAATGTACAGTGGATTATAGCTAGATATGCTATCAACAATTTTTTTCGAAGCTTCAAATGCTAAACTGTTGCTCGGTCCAACAATGAAATTCTCAAAAGTTTTGTTTGGATCTATCCTGTTATATTGTAAAAAAGAGTCTTTGATAAATGCTATATTTGCATCAACAACGTTATTATGTTCTTTTTCATCAGATTTTATTTTTTGATCAGAATTATTCAGTCCCAAAGAATTAACTTTAAATTCAATTCTATTAATATTTTTATTGTGTGATTTGATTATTTGAAGGACATTGTCAAGATATCTAGAAGTAATCCAATCTCTTATAAATCTAGTTGGAACTGAAATTAATAAATTATCTGAATTTATTTCCAGAAGACCCATTTTCTT
>CACDLR010000033.1 GCA_902553695.1 uncultured Pelagibacteraceae bacterium
TCACAATAAAGTCTTTTTCACATTTAGAAGATGTTAAGGTAGAAAATAACGTTTCCATTGGACCTTATGCTAGAGTAAGACCTGGAACTACTTTAGGTGAAGGATCAAAAGTTGGTAACTTTGTAGAAGTAAAGAAAAGCAAAATAGGGAAAAACTCAAAGATAAGTCATTTATCATATGTTGGAGACGCTTATCTCGGAAAAAATGTAAATATAGGAGCGGGTACTATAACATGCAATTATGATGGAATTAAAAAAAGTAAAACAATTATTAAAGATAAAGTATTTATAGGATCAAACACATCTTTAGTAGCTCCAATAACAATTGATGAACAAAGTATAGTAGGAGCGGGTTCAGTTATAACAAAGAAAGTAAACAAAAAATCATTAGCACTTACTAGAGCTAATCAGATTGAAATTAGAAATTATAAAAGAAAAAAATAAATGTGTGGAATTATAGGAATTACTAGTACCAAAAATGTTTCAGCATCAATACTGAACTCTTTAAGAAAGTTAGAATATAGAGGATATGACTCAGCAGGTATTGCAACTTTAGAAAGTGGCATTATAAAAGAAGTTAAATGTGAAGGTAGAGTAGATGCTTTAGAAAAAAACCTTTCTAAACAAAAAATTGATGGCAATATTGGAATAGGACATGTCAGATGGGCTACTCATGGAGTACCAAGCACTATTAATGCTCACCCACATTCATCAGATAAAGTTTCAGTAGTACATAATGGTATAATTGAAAACTCTACAATTCTAAAAAAATTATTAATAAAAAAAGGTTATGAGTTTAAATCTCAAACAGATACAGAAGTTATTGTTCATTTAATTACAGATTATTTAAAAAAAAATAATCTTAAAAACTCAATAATTAAAATGCTTAATAAAGTTCATGGAAGTTTTGCATTGGGAATAATTTTTCAAGATCAACCAGATTTAATTGTTGGTGCAAGGAGAGGCTCGCCACTTGCTGTTGGTTATGGACCAAATGAAAATTATTTAGGATCAGACTCTTATGCTTTAAAATCTATGACTAACAAAGTTACGTATTTAAATGATAGTGAATTTTGTATTGTCAAAAAAGATGGAGTAGAATTTTTTGATGAAAAAGGAAACAAAGTAAATAAAAAAGTTTTAGAACTTTCAAAAAATGAAAACCAATATGAAAAAGGTGATTATAAACACTTTATGGCTAAAGAAATAGATGAACAGCCAATTACAATTAAAAATTGTGTAAATGAATATATAAATAGAATTAGTAATTCTTTAAATATCTATAATTTTCCATGGAAAGATAAAGATATATCATCAATACTATTAATAGGTTGTGGCACCGCTTACCACTCTTGTTTAATGGCAAAATATTGGTTTGAACAAATGACAACTCTTGATGTTAATGTAGATATAGCTTCTGAATTTAGGTACAGAAAAAACAGATTTAAGAAAGATTGCTTGTATATTTTCGTATCTCAATCAGGAGAGACAGCAGATACATATGCAGCATTAGATTTATGTAATAAAAATAATGTTAAGACTTGTTCAATAGTTAACGTAGTCGAGAGTTCTATTGCAAGGGATTCTAAATTTGTATTACCAATTCATTGTGGACCGGAAATAGGTGTAGCTTCAACTAAAGCTTTCTTAGGACAAATGTTGGTTCTCTATATACTTTGTCTTAAATTAGCTTACGCGAGAAAAGATATTGATAAAAAAATTTTTAGCTTCAAAGTTAAATCTTTATTAGAACTATCAAAAAACGTTAAAAAAACACTTTTAACAGAGGATCAAATTCAGTTAGTTTGTAAAAGCTTTGTTGATGCCAAAGGATCAATGTTTTTAGGAAGAGGTTTTTCTTATCCGATAGCTTTAGAGGGAGCACTTAAGTTAAAAGAATTAGCATATGTTCATGCAGAAGGATATCCCGCGGGTGAAATGAAGCATGGTCCGCTAGCTTTAATTGAAGATGGTATGCCAGTTGTTGTTTTAGCACCTAGAGATGAATACTTCAAAAAAACAATTTCAAATATGCAAGAAGTAATTGCTCGAGGGGCAAAAGTTCTTTTAATTACAAACAAAAACAAAGATGAAGTTGTTCATGAAAATATTTGGCAATCAATTGAAGTAGAAAATATAAACGATGATTTGTTACCATTTTTAATTACAATTCCTTTGCAGAAACTTGCTTATCATTCTGCTTTAAACAAAGGTTATGATATAGATAAACCAAGAAATTTGGCAAAATCTGTCACTGTTGAATAATTAAAAAACTCTGCTAAAACAATTTCAAGTTGAACATGAAAAAATGGAAATTAAATAGTTGGAGAAATTATCCTGTAAAACACATCCCTAAATATGAGGATGAGAAGGAATTGAATTCTGTTTTAAATAAATTAAAATCATTTCCTCCTTTGGTTTTTGCTGGTGAGACAAGACATCTGAAACAACAATTGGCAGAAGTTGTTGATGGAAAAGCCTTTTTATTACAAGGTGGAGATTGTGCAGAAAGTTTTGCTGAATTTAATCCTGATAATATAAGAGATTATTTCAAAGCTATGTTACAAATGTCTTTAGTATTAACTTATTCAGCGTCCTTACCAGTTGTAAAATTAGGAAGAGTAGCTGGACAGTTTTCAAAACCGAGAAGCGCCCCTATAGAAAAACAAGGAGATGTTGAGTTACCTAGTTATTTAGGAGATAATATCAATGGTATAGAATTTACAGAGAAAGCAAGAAGACCAGATCCAAAAAGATTATTTAAAGCATATTCTCAAGCAGCATCTACATTGAATTTAATTAGAGCTTTTTGTCATGGTGGTTTTGCTGATCTTAAAAAAGTTCATTTATGGAATTTAGGATATATAAAAAATAGTCCCCAAGCTGCTAAATTTAAAGAACTTGAAGATAAGATTGCAGATGCACTAGCTTTTATGGAAGCTTGCGGAATAACTGCAGAATTTAATAGAAGACTTAAAACTGTAAACTTTTGGACATCTCATGAAGCTTTGCTTTTGCCATTTGAAGAGAGCATGACAAGGGTTGATTCAACAACAGGTGAATATCACGATACTTCAGCACATTTTGTTTGGATTGGAGACAGGACAAGACAATTAGAAGGTGGACATGTAGAATTTTGCAGAGGGATTGAAAATCCAATAGGTATAAAATGTGGACCTACATCAGACCCAGATGAAATTGTAAAAATTTGTAATGTTATAAATCCAAACAATGAAAAAGGAAAAATTACATTAATTTCAAGATTTGGACATGAGAAAGTTGAAAAGTTCTTACCTAAATTAATCCGAAAAATTAAAAAAGAAGGTCTCAATGTTGTATGGTCATGCGATCCAATGCATGGAAATACAATCAAGTCAACAACAGGATTTAAAACAAGACCATTTAATAGCGTTTTAAAAGAAGTTAAAAATGTATTTGCGGTCCATCAAACAGAAGGAACCTTCGCAGGGGGTCTCCATATAGAAATGACAGGCCAGAATGTGACAGAATGTACTGGTGGAGCTCAAAAAATATCTGATCAGGACTTATCAAGCAGATATCACACCCATTGCGATCCAAGGCTTAACTCAAATCAAGCTTTAGAGCTCGCTTTTTTAATATCTGACGAAATTAAAAAGAATACAATTTACAGCAGGACAAAAATACAAGTTGTATCTTAGTAATAAATCATTATTATTATTATATGAATGCAAAAGAAAAAATAAAATTTATTTCTAATTGGATTGGTAATTATGTTAAAAACATGCCAGTTAGCGCTAAATCTTTAGTAATAGGTGTTTCTGGAGGAATAGACTCCTCTGTCTCAAGTACATTAAGTGCATTAACTGGATTAAAAACAATAGTACTATGTATGCCTATAAAACAGCATAAATCTCAACACGATTTAAGTATTAAACATAAAGATTGGTTGATGAAAAATTTTAGTAATGTCGAAGGTCATGTTATTGAATTAGATAATTTATTTAAATCTTTTGAAAATAATTTATCAAATTTTCAAAATGAACATGGTTTTGCAAATTCAAGAGCTAGATTAAGAATGACGACACTTTATCAAGTTGCTGCCGCAAATAATGGTATAGTTGTTGGAACAGGAAATAAAGTAGAAGATTTTGGAGTTGGATTTTATACAAAATATGGAGATGGTGGGGTAGATATTTCTCCAATTGC
>CACDLR010000034.1 GCA_902553695.1 uncultured Pelagibacteraceae bacterium
TCGTCTAATAGCATTGATAAAGCATCCTTTTTGCTCAACGAAAAATGGTTCATCAAAGAGCAGACCACATTTCTAGGATCTCGAACTATATATATTCCACCAATACTCACCTCAGAACTTGTGAAGGGACTTCCGTCATAAGATCCATATGCAGAATGTGTTTTTAGAAATTTTATTTTATTAGATTTAACAATCTTTCTTTGTAATGGTAGCCATTTTTCCGAGGCTTCTTTTTTAGTTTTCATAAAACTTTGGAAAAATTGTTTATCCGGAAATTGTTCTATAAACTTTAGTAAATCGAAATTAAAAGACCCATCATTTGTATAATAATAAGCACTTAAAAATGATCTTAAATAAGTGTTTCCACTTTTTGGATATGATGACAGCCAAATTATCATAATTATAAATAACCTAGCTCTTTCATTTCTGATCCAAACTTTTTTTCAATTTCGTTTACAATAGTTTTATCTAGAAGATTTTCCCATTTATTTTCTGGTCCAAGATTAAAAAATCTTTTATTTCCCCCTAAATGTTTATCCATGGCACTTTCAAAAAAACCATCTTTTATCTCTTTATTTTTGAGCACTTCGAAAGAAGTTGTATTAATTGCATTTTCTATTTTTTCTTGGTCAAAATTTTCATCTAATAATTTTTCAAGATAATTAATAATTTTCTTAAATTCTGACTTCGTATTTGTTAATAAATCTTCATACCTTACAATTAACAAATTTTTACTTGTATGTTTCCATGAATTATAATTTGTTTTCCAAGAGCTTATCAAAGTTGGAAACCTTGAAACTTGTAATTCTTTATTTTCCTTTTTAAAACCTAGCCAATTTCCTTCTTCAAATAAAAAATTTTTAGCCTCTAGTTGATTGTTTAGAGAAAAGTGATTTATGAGTGATGAAAGTACATTCCTTGGATCTCTAACAATATAAATCACGCCCAATGTATTATCAAAATTTGTAAAAGCATCTCCTTCAATTTTGCAGTTTACGTGGTGTGTTTTTAAAAACTTAATTTTGTTATCTAAATTTAATTTAGTTTGTGCACTGAGCCAATATTTTTTAATATTATTGATATCAGAAAAATCCTTTAAAAACCCATTGAATTGTTCCCTAATAGGATATTGAGGAATTTTAGCCAAATTCTCAAAAGTGAAATTGCCATCTTTTGTATTTAAAATAGCTGAAATAAATGATCTTACCCAAGTATTTCCGCTTTTAGGATATGATGCTATCCAAATAATCATAAAAAATTATATACTAAATTATAAATAAATTAACTAAATATGACTATATATGCTTTATCATCTGGACCAGGAATTTCTGGTATTGCTGTCATCAGAGTTTCTGGCATTAAAGCTAAAATTATATTGAAATCAGTTATAAAAGGTAAATACCCGGAGGAAAGGGTTGCAACTTTAAAAAAGTTTATAGATCCTGAGACTGGCGAATTAATAGACGAGGGCATTGTTATTTGGTTTAAGGGGCCCAATAGTTACACAGGTGAAGACATGGTTGAATTACACACTCATGGTAGCAAAGCAGTAGTAAATAAACTTCATTACATCTTAGAAAAATTTGATGATTGTAGAATTGCAGAACCTGGAGAATTTACAAAATTAGCATTTCAAAATAATAAAATAAATTTGTTAAAAGCAGAGAGTATTGGTGACTTAATAGCAGCAGAGACTGAATTACAAAGAAAACAAGCCTTGAAAATAATGTCAGGTTCAAGTTCGCAACAATTTAACTTATGGAGAGATAAATTAATAAAAATTCTTGGAGAAATTGAAGCTAAAATTGATTTTCCAGATGAAGATTTGCCAAGTGATATTTCGAAAAAGCTACAATCAAGTGTTCTAGAAATTAAAGAAGAAATTGAAAAATCATTGGATGATGACAAAACTGGCGAAATAATAAGGGAAGGCTTTAAAGTAGCAATTATAGGACCTCCTAATGTGGGAAAATCTAGCTTATTAAATTACCTTTCTAAAAGGGAAGCAGCAATTGTATCTGAACAAGCTGGCACAACAAGGGATGTAGTAGAAGTACATTTAGACATTGCTGGTTTGCCAATTATAATATCCGATACAGCAGGTATAAGAGACTCTAATGATGAGATTGAAGCGAGGGGAATTAAGCTAGCTATACATAGAGCTGAAGATGCAGATGTGAATATTATACTTTTAGATCCAAAAAACGTTGATTTTAAAGGCTTTTTTGATGATCATATATCAGATAAATCGATTATTGTAATTAATAAATCTGATTTAGGTTTAAAAGGTATCCCTAACTCAATATTAGGCAAAGAACCAATTAAAATTTCAATAAAAGAAAAAAAAAATATTGATAAGCTGATTGATGAAATCAAAGCAAAGCTGAAAAATCAATTTTTAAAAAATGACAATGTTCTTATTACCAGAACAAGACATAGATATCATCTTTCAAAGTGCCATAAACATTTGTGCAGTTTCATAGAAAAAAAAGATAAAGATGATTATGATAAGGCTGCTGAGGATTTGAGATTATCAATAAGACATATTGGAAATATTGTTGGTCGTGTAGATGTAGAAGAAATACTTGGATCTATTTTCGAGAATTTTTGTATTGGCAAATAAGACATCTCATAGCTTGTAAAAAAAGATATCAGTTATAAATTAAACTTATGGAAAATGATTTAAAATTTGATGTAGTAGTTATAGGAGGAGGACATGCTGGATGTGAAGCTGCTGCAGCTTCAGCTAGACTAGGAGTAAATACTGCACTCTTTACACATAAATTTGAAACAATCGGAGAAATGTCATGTAATCCTGCAATAGGTGGTTTAGGAAAAGGTCACCTTGTGCGAGAAATAGATGCATTGGATGGTGTTATGGGGGATGTTGCTGATAAATCTGGTATTCAATTTAGACTGCTAAATAGAAGTAGAGGACCAGCAGTAAGGGGACCAAGAACACAAAGTGATAGATCTCTGTACAAAAAATATATGCAAGAAAAACTCGTAAACTACTGTAATTTAACGATATTTTCAGATCCTGTAATCGAGTTTATTTTTAAAGAAAACGTTATAAATGGCTTTATCACAAAGGGAGGAAAGAAAATTACATCTACCAAGTTAATATTGACTACAGGTACTTTTTTGAATGGAGTTATTCACATCGGTGAAACACAAACACCAGCAGGTAGATATAATGAAAAACCTACAACAGGTTTAAGCGAACAATTAAAAAAACTTAATTTTAAAATTGGTAGATTAAAAACTGGAACACCACCAAGGTTGGACTCAAGAACTATAAACTATCAAAACTTAGAAGAACAACACGCTGATATTGATCCTTATTTTTTTTCTTTTTTAACTAAAAAAAATTTGAATAGACAAATTTCATGTCGGATGACTTACACCAACGAAGCAGTGCATAAGCTGATATCAAAGAATATAAAAAGAAGTGCTATGTACTCTGGTAATATAAAAAGCGTAGGACCAAGATATTGTCCATCTATTGAAGATAAAATCGTAAAGTTCTCTGATAAACAAAGGCATCAGATATTCCTTGAGCCAGAGGGTTTAGATGATCATACTGTCTATCCTAATGGTATATCGACCTCATTGCCAAGTGAAATACAACAAGAAATTTGTAGTAAAATCAATGGTTTAGAAGATGTAAAAATCATTAGAGCTGGATATGCTATTGAGTATGATTTTGTTGATCCAAGAGAGCTGTTTTTAACCTTAGAAACGAAAAAGATTAAGAATCTTTATATGGCAGGTCAAATTAATGGCACAACTGGTTATGAAGAAGCTGCTGCCCAAGGCCTTATAGCAGGAGCTAACGCAGCTCTTTCTGTCAAAAAGCAAGAGCCGTTAATTTTACAAAGATCTGACGCTTATATTGGTGTAATGATAGATGATCTTGTAACAAAAGGCGTCGCAGAACCATATAGAATGTTTACTTCTAGAGCTGAATATAGACTTACTCTAAGAGCTGATAATGCAGATCTGAGACTTACCAATAAAGGAATAGACATAGGTCTTGTTAGTGCTGAGAGGCGTAAATATTTTAATGAAAAATCTAAAAACTTGGATGAAACAGATAAAATCATGAATAATCTGAAAATAAGCCCTTCAAAAGCAGAGAAATACGGTATTGTTATAGCC
>CACDLR010000035.1 GCA_902553695.1 uncultured Pelagibacteraceae bacterium
TTATAACTCTTAAATTTTATTTTTTTAAATGAATTATCTTTCCAATCTATTGATTTTGGATAACTACAATTCACAAAAATATTTGGAACATTAAATTTTTTAGTAGCATTTAAAAAGTTTTTTTCTAAATTTTCAGTATCGCTACAGTCAAAGTAATAATTAATAATATCTTTTTGTTTATAGCCAAATTTAATGTCTAAATTAACAACTTTACAGCCTGTTGATTTTAATGCTAATAGTACTTCTCTACCTATTGTTCCAGATCCACCAATTACAAATGCTAATTTATTTTTATTTATAAACTTCTTGTTATAATCAGTCATTATTATTAATTGAATTTATCGTTTTCTTGTACTCTCCCCATTGTCCAACATCAAACCAGTTACCTTCACCAATTGGAAAAACTCCGACTTTCATTTTTTTTTTCTTCGCTAATATCACTAACTCATTAACATCAAACTTTTTTTTTGTAGGAATTAAATTTATTATTTTTGGATCAAACATGTATGCACCAGAATTAGCTAAGAAGTTCATTTTTGGTTTTTCAGTAAGTTTTTTTAATTGACCAGAGTTATTTGTTTTACAAATGCCATAGGGGATTTCATATTCTTTAGCACAAGCAATAATAGTAATTACATTTTTTTTCTTAATATGAAAATTTAAAACTTCTTTATAGTCTATATTTATTATCGTATCACAATTAATAACAAAAAAATTTTTTTTTATTTTATTTTTTAACAATCTAATTGAGCCAATTGTTCCCAATGGTTTTTTTTCTTCTAAGTACTTAATTTTATATGTTGTTTCCATTTCTTTAAAGAAAGCCTTCATAATTTCAGCCTTGTGATTTATTGTAAATATAAAATTCGAAAGCCCCTGTATTACAAATTTTTCCATGATGTGTTCTATTACTGGTTTATCATTAATTGGAATTAAAGGCTTTGGAAGTATATGGGTAAATGGTCTCATTCTAGTACCTTCCCCACCTGCCATTACTACTACTGGAATATCAATTTTACTTTTTTTTGAAAAATTATTTTTAAAAATTTTACTCCAATATGTAACGTCAACAACTTTCTTATTTTTGTCAAGTATTGGTATGATATCATAATTTTTTGTAAGGAATAATTTTTTCAATTTTTCGTCAGTACAATATTTTTTAAATATAAATTTTGCTTTTCTATTAAATATTGGACTGATTTTACTATCCAATTTAAAACTTTTTAATATAGCCCCTCTTATGTCTCCATCACTTAAAGTACCCAACATTTTCTTAGATTTATCAACCACAACTATACATTTATGTTTGTTTAAATTAATTTGCTCCATTGCATGTTTAATTGTTTTATTTTTTGTTATTAAAAAATTTTTATCCATTAATCTTAATCCTTTTATTTTTAAAAATTGCTTCCACGACCATCCAGTCGAAATTATCATCTATCTCAATAGATTTCCATTTTGGAACCTCGTAACCTATTGTTTTGTTATGACAAAATGTCCTTTGTTTCAAAATACTATTTACTTTAGATATATATATTGTTCCCTCAATGAAGTAGGTTGGTTCCAAATCTTGCCGTCTTAAATATTTTTTTTTTGAAATTTTGACAGGTTTCAAGAACCCTTTTTTCTTTTTAAACAAGAAAAGTGGATTTAAAGCATCTGTTCTACAAACACTTACTAAGGAGTCAGCTTTCTTCATAATTATTTTATTTATAGATTTGTCTATATCTTGAACACTTCTCAATGGTGAAGTTGGTTCTAAAAGTACAACAAATTCAAATTCTTCCCCAGATTTTTTTAAAAAATTTAATGCATGCTCAATCGCATCAACTGACGGGGTATTATCTTTAGCCAATTTACTAGGTCGAATAAAAGGAACATTCAAATTATATTTTTTTCCGATTAAAGCGATTTTTTTAGAATCAGTGCTTAATATAACTTTAGATAATTTTTTAGATTTCATCGCAGATTTAATTGTCCAATAAATCAAAGGTTTGCCATTTATCAATTTAATGTTTTTATTTTTAATACCCTTAGAACCACCTCTTGCTAAAATTATACCTAAAATTTTTTTCATTTTTAAAAATTATAATTTATTCTCTAAAGATTTCTCTAAAGTAGAAAATGTTGTAAATAATCTTTTGCCAATAACTTTTGTACTTTTTTTTAAATCTTCTGAATTTATAATTACCCCACCATCTTTGCAAGCTATATACAATTTATTTTTTTTTTTTTTGTATATTATTCCATACTGATAAGGATGAAATTTAATTCTTGATTTTGCTTTTTGGGCGTATTTGAGTCTTACAATTTTTTTCTCAAAAAAAGTTCCCGCTCCAACATGGGGTAACGAACAAGATTTAATAAAGCTAACTATTTCATCAGCTGTCCATTCCCAATTTATCCATGCATTTTTTTTTGAATTAATCCTTGGCCAATAAGTTGATTTATCATTATTAATATTTATTGGATTTAAAATAAAATTTTTATTTTTTAAAACTTTCTTGGTAAATTTTAAAAGAAGGTTTTTTTGAACCTTATAAGAATATTTTTGCATATCGTACAAAGTATTTCTAAACTTTTTTGGAAAAATAAATGTTTGTTTTAATAAAGAAAAACCAGAGTCAATTTTTTTTTCTATAAGATGAATTGTTGAACCTGATTTATATTTATTCATCATTATATCCCAACTTAGTCCACCAGATCCTCTATTTTCAGGTAAATTTGAGAAATGAATATTGATTAATCTCTTTTTAAAAAGTTTAATTTGATTTTCATTAAAAATCCATCTACATGAATTTGAAATTCCCATTGTATGATTATTTACATATTTTATTAAATGATGGGATTTGATATTAGATACTATTTTATGATTAATTTTATTCTCAATTAAATGATTTTTAAATGTCTTATTGCTTCCAAATATTATTTCTTCTGATTGGCTGGGTGTTGTAAATAATAAAAAATCAATTTTTTTACTTTTAAGAAATTTGCAAAGGTCTATTGTTACAATATTTCCCCCAAAGATTATAAACTTATCAATTTTACCAAAATTAATATTTTTCATTAACAGATCTTATTTTTTATTTGACCCAAGTGGTTCTACCCACTATATTTGTTCATAAATTGAACACTATGAAAAATGATGATAAAAGTCCAGAAGAAAACTTAGATCATTTAAATGTTTTAAGAAAAATAGATAAAATGCCAGGATCTTCGCAAAGGAAGCTTGCTTCTGAGCTTGGTTTTAGTTTAGGAAAAATAAACTATTGTTTGAAAGCATTACATTCAAAGGGTTTAGTAAAGGTAGATAACTTTAAAAAAAATAAAAATAAAATTGGTTACATTTATATTTTAACACCTCAAGGATTATCTTATAAAACAAAACTTACCATCAATTTTATGAAAAGAAAAATGAGAGAATATGATGAGCTTAGGAAAGAATTGGAAAAATAAATGAAAAAAATTTTAGTTACGGGAGGAGCGGGTTTTATTGGATCACATTTAGTTGAAAAACTTGTTAAGCTTGGGTATAAAGTTAAGACTATTGTTCCATATAATATAAATAATTCATGGGGTTGGATTGATAGTTTCCCAAATGATATTAAAAAAAATTTAGAAGTCGTTTCTGGAGATATTTGTGATCAAAATTTTGTTTTAGAAGAAGCAAAAAAAGTAGAAATTATTTTTCATTTAGCAGCATTAATTTCAATACCATATTCATACAAATCTCCACAAAGCTATGTTTCAACAAATGTTAATGGAACACTAAATATGCTTGAAGCTGCTAGAGAAAATAATGTTGAATTATTTGTCCAAACATCAACAAGTGAAGTTTATGGAAGCTCCCAATTTATTCCCATTACTGAAAATCACCCCTTACATGCCCAATCTCCATACGCTGCAACAAAAATAGCGTCAGATCAACTTGCAATTTCATATTATAACAGTTTTGAATTACCAACATTAATCTTAAGAC
>CACDLR010000036.1 GCA_902553695.1 uncultured Pelagibacteraceae bacterium
ATTGCAAAAGTGATTTGTTTAGATCCATTATATGCTGCGGCCAGGGGTGTTTCACCATTTTCTATTCTTCTATATATTGCATCTGTCATTATTACCGAGTCATCAGTGATGATCCCGATCGCAAGTATAAAACTTAAAAGAACAAATATATTTATTGATAACCCAAAAATATAAATTCCCAAGAATGAAGCAATCAAACTTACGGGTAAAGCAATTGCGGGTACAATCACAGCTTTTAAGTTACCTAGGAATAAATAAATAATTAGTACTACTAATACAAAGGCAATCATCAATGTCTTGTAAACCTCATTAATTGCGGCTCCTACATAAGTTGCTCTATTAAATGCTATTTCAAGGTCTAAACCATCAGGAAGCGTTTTCTTAACTTCATTGATCTTTTTTTTAATTTCTCTTGAGAGTTCTACTGTAGATGCTCCGCTCTTGGCATAAATTCCTATACCTACTGTTTTTAAATTTAACTGATCCTTTCTTTGTGCTTTAAATAAAGTTTTTTCTGATACAGGTCCAAATTCAATATTTGCAACATCTGAGAGTACAATTGTACGCTTACTTGTTTTTTTAATCGGTAATTGTTCAATTGTATTAATACTGTTATAGGATTTATCCAAATTAAGAGTCAGGTCTATATTATCAGCTTCCAAAGTACCTGCTGGAAGCCTAATATTTTCACCCCTTAGTGCTCTCTCTACCTCTTGTACAGTTAGGTCATTAGCTGCTAGTTTAACCGGATCTAGCCAAACTCTGATGCTTAGCTCTCTGAGACCTCCTACTAAAATTCTTCCGACATTTTTAACACTTGAAAATGTATCAACCAAATATCTGTCTGCATAATCTCCTAGCTCTAAATCACTCCAAGTGGGTGAAGAGAGTGCAAGCCACATAGTTGTTGTAAATCCTGCTGCTCTTTTTAAAATTTGTGGTGGATCAGATTCACTTGGTAGATTATCCACAACTCTTGCCACTCTTTCTCTTATATCATTTGCTGCATTATCTAGGTCTATACTTGTGTCAAATTCAACATTTATAGTGCTTCTTCCATTTTCAGATTTTGAGTCAATGTTCTTAATACCCTCAGCACCACCAATTACATCTTCAATTACTTGAGTGACTTCCTGGTCAACTATTGGCGCAGCCGCTGAAGAGTAATCGACTTGAACTTGCACTACTGGAGGCTGTATACCAGCCGGTAATTCTCTGACAGGAAGTTTCCAAAAAACAAAAATACCAAATGTTATTAGTATCAAAGACATTACCCATGAAACAACTGGTCTTCTTATACTAATGTCAGTTATGAACATTTATTTAATTTTTATCTTCTTTTTTTTTCCAACTAGATTGATTTTTCTCTTCACCTTCTTTAATTGGATTAATTTTTGCTCGTGGGTATACTTTTTTTAATCCTTCAGCAACTATAATATCACCTTCTTTGAGCCCTGATAATATTTCTATTTTACCTTCACTGCGATTTCCAATTTGTACTTCTACTTTATTAACTATATTTTCTGGAGATACCTGGTATACAAATGTTTTCTCACCCTCCATAATTATACTTGTATCAGGAACTCCCAAAGAATTTCTCATATTAAACATAATACTTACTTCTAAAAGAGAACCAGAAATTAATTCTAGATCTGAGTTATCAATTCTTATTCTTGTTAGCAAGCTTCTTGTGTCTGCAT
Organism: uncultured Pelagibacteraceae bacterium; assembly: GCA_902553695.1. Classification (GTDB taxonomy): domain Bacteria; phylum Pseudomonadota; class Alphaproteobacteria; order Pelagibacterales; family Pelagibacteraceae; genus Pelagibacter. The sequence continues at coordinate 1,701 of CACDLR010000036.1, forward strand.
TAATTCTACTTGAAATAAAATCAATTTCTCCGTCAAATGTTTTATTTTTAAAACTAGATACTTTTGCTTCTATTGGTAAACCTTTTTCAAGAACAGACGAAAAATTTTCAGGAATTTTTATATCTGAATAAATTACTTTAGTGTCATCCAAAGTAATAATGATAGTTTTATCAGAAACAAAAATATCCTCAGTCAATCCTGTGTATCCCACAACTCCACTAAATGGAGCAATGATATCACCACTTTTTAATTTTACTATTACATCACCTTTATTTACATACTCGTTAAGTTCTAATTCACTTAAAAGATCATCTTTTTTAATTCTAAAAGAGTCGTTTCTATTTGATACTGCCGTACCAAAAGTTTCAATTTTTTCAAAAAATCTACTTTCCATTACTTCAGTTATCATTATTCCAGGAGGAGGTCTCTTTCCAAACTTTTTCTTAAAATGATTTCCTATCATTGTTCTAGCAATGATTACCGAAGCTATAATAAGAAAGAATATTATAACTATTGATAAAATTTTGGTTGATCTTTTCATTTTATTAATCCGTATTCACTCCATGAACCATCATAAATGGTAGGAGTATATTTATTATTAATCAAAGAATATGCAAGAGCTAAAACTGATGCTGTAACACCCGAACCACAGCTAAAAACTATATTATTGTCTTCTGTGTCTATAACTTCTTTAAAAATTTGATTTAGATCAGCATTATTTTTGAAAGTATTATTATTTTTATTAATAATTTTAGAGAAAGGTAAACAATATGATCCTTTTATTGATCCACTTTTTACATTTATTCTTAGTTCAGGAACCATGCCCTTAAACCTTTCATAGCTTCTTGCATCAACTACCTTAAAATTTTTTAGTTTAATATTTTCATCAATATCACTTTTTGATTTTACCATATTTTTATTTGCTACAGCTTTATAAACACTTTGATTTATATTTGTTTTATGTTTAACAGTAGGTTTTCCTTCCTGTTTCCATTTTTTCAATCCTCCGTCTAGGACAGAAACTAGCGATGGATCATGACCAAAATATCTAAAAGTATACCAGCATCTACATGAACTAATTACATCTGAATTATCGTATATAACTATATTATCGTCATTCGATATTCCCAAATTTGAGACTATATCTTCCCATTCTTTTACTGAAGGTAACATGTGAGGCAAGTCTGTTTCTTGATCCGAATTTTTATCTATATCAAAAAAAACTGAATTTATAATATGCTCGTTAGAATATTCCTTTATTGAATCTCTCTTTTGATTAGGTAAATGCCATGAGCTATCAATTATTTTTACTTTATTTAAATTATTAATTAACCAATCAGTAGTGACAATAGACATCAAAATCTATTTTTTTCCAAATACTTTTGGTGGTAGTCTTCAGCTTTGGTATAATTTTTAATTTTAGAAACTTTTGTAGTAATTTTTGAATTAAATTTATTATCTAATTTTTCTATCATAGATAAAGAAATATTCTTTTGTTCGTCATTATTATAAAATATTTCACTTCTATATTGTGTTCCTATATCAGGCCCTTGTCTATTTAAGGTCGTTGGATCATGAAATTCAAAAAAGTATTCAATTATTTTCTCATAAGATATCTTTTTAGGATCAAAGGTTAATTTAACAACCTCAGCATGTTCTGTTTCTCCCGTACATACTTCTTTATAACTTGTGTGAGCCATAAATTTGCTAAACCTCCTAAAATACCGATCATAGATAATAGAGATAAATCAATTAGACTTGGCATTTTCCAGCCCTGATAAAAAGTTAAAAAACTCAAAATCATTATTGAAAAGGAAAAGAAAAAGCCAATTAACCATACGGGTTCTGTTTTAGATAATTTTCTAATCGCTATAGCAACATAAGATAAACCTAAACAAAAAATTATTGGATATAAGTAATAAATATTTAATGATGTGAGACCTGGTTCAGAAATTATTATAACACCTAAAAATCCAACAATAACAGCCAGCCATCTATATAAACGTACTTTTTCATTTAATAAAAATATTGAAAAAATTGTTGTAAATATAGGTGCAGCAAAAGTAATACTTACAACTGTTGCCAATGGAAGATTTCTTAGTGCGACAAATATAGAAATTAAAGCAATTAAGCCTGCAAGACATCTCTTTAAATGTAAAAAAGGTCTATCAGTTTTATAAAAATCTAAAAATCTTTCTTTTGGAATTAAAAACAATATAGGAATCATACCGCAAA
>CACDLR010000037.1 GCA_902553695.1 uncultured Pelagibacteraceae bacterium
TTTATAATTGATGATGAAGGGGATTATGCAACTCCAAATTCCAAAATAAATAAATTAGAGAAATCGAAAATAAATGAACTAATAGGAAAAATACTTGGAAAAAGTGGAACTTTTATCGCTGTTACTGCCACACCATCTAGAATAGATTTAAATAATACCTTTTATAACGACAACCAAAAATGGGTTCCATTTAAACCTCATCCAAATTATTACGGTCATGATCATTTTTTTCCAAGCAATGCAAGTGATCAATTAAAATTCAATGTAAATTGGTTACCAGAGGAAGGAGATGATCCAAGACATTTAAGAGAAGCTTTTTTTAGATTCTTAATTACTGTAGCAGAAAAAAATTTATTTAATCATGCTAATAATAAACTTGAGGAACATTTTAGTTTTCTTGTTCACACAAGTGGAAGAATTCATGATCATATGATTGATGAAAATATTATTCGAAAAACCATGTCGGTAATTCATCAAAAAAAACAGCCTAAATATGAGAAATATTTAGAAACTATATTTAATATATGTATTAACAAGTTTGATGATGAAGAATTTGCTTATGAGATTATTTCATACATAAAAGACCATATTAATCGTCACAAAATTGTAATCATGAATAGTAAAAAAGATATGGTGTCATCAGATTTTAAACATGGTGTAAACCCTATTGTGCCTTTTACGATTTGCATTGGTGGAAATGTTGTTTCACGAGGTGTTACTTTTGAAAACCTCTTATCTATGTTTTTCACTAGAAATGTTAAAGGTAAATTACAATCTGACACATATATTCAAAGAGCAAGAATGTTTGGTAATAGAAAAAATGTATTTGATAAATTTGAGCTCTCTATTACTGAAGAATTATACGAAAAATGGTGGGAGGCTTTCCTGTTTCACAGAATAAGTTTATCAACTCTTACTGGACTAGATGCCCCAGTTTGGATTAATAGCAAAAAAATTAGAGCTGTTGCGCCCTCAAGTGTGGATAAAATTACTGTAGAAAGTTATTCAAACGAAATAAGTTTTGGAAAATTTAAATTAAATTCAGAAATTACTGATATTTACAATGATTCAAATAAGATGAATAAAATAAAAAAATTGGAGATTCTAAAAAACTTAATAGGCAATGAAAGTTTTCCAAAATTTATATATGATTATGTAGAGAATAATATTCCAAAAGGGGATAAAAATATACATTTTCAAAATATTAGAGATATAGAAAAAATTACAAATGCCGATTTTAAGAATATTATTAGACAAAGAGGTGGATTAGTAGACCCTGTAAAAGACTCTCAAATCAATCAAAATATTTTGCACTATTTTGCAATATTTAAAAATGAAAATGGATATGCAAGATTTTTTTATAAACCAGCATCTAGAATCTCTTTTTTAAAAAGATCAAAAAATAATTCATAATAGATGAAAGATAAACATTTATACCAAAGAAGAACCGATGGTGATTATAAAGGCTATACAGACGAAAGTTTTTATTTTAATTCAACTGAAAACCTTTGGTGTTGGAAGCAAACTTCAACAGGAAACATCTATAAAGCAAGAACTATCGAAAAGTTAAGAGAATTAAAATCAAAACATAAAGTTGGTTCTGGCAATTATGAACATGAAAAAGACACTCCATTACCTGAAGGGTTTATTGGTACAGATGAGTTTATTAAACTAATCAAAATTGAGAGTATGAGTAGAGAATATATTGGTAGATTGTTAAAAAGAGCCTCAACATCATCAGAAGGTTATGATAAAAGAGGTTTGGATAGAAGAAAAAGAGGAATTAAATTTGTAAATTGCCTTAAAAAATCTGGAATAGAGTACGATAAAATTCTTCATAAAAGCAAATATTTTAAAAGAAAAGTTTGGATATTTAAAAAAGTTAATAAGGAAAAAATAAAGAAGTTTAAAGAATTTTGGCTCAATAAAGAATAAAAATTATCTAGAAAGTAATTTGATAATTTTTTTAACCTCTTTTTTATTTTGTGATTTTTTTGAAGCAAAAAGACATGCTGAGGACTTTAAAATCACCTCTAAAATTTTTAAGTTATTTTGACGTAAAGTTTCACCCGTTGAACTCAAATCTACTATAAGGTCCGATTTTCCAATTATATGTGAATTTTCTGTCGCCCCAGCAGAAGATATAAGTTCGTACTGAGTAATACCTTTTTCGTTGAACCACTCTCTACTTAAGTTCTTAAATTTTGTTGCAACTCTCATAAGTCTTTTCTTTTTTTTATAAAACTCAAAAGATATTTCCTCTAAATCTGCAGAATTTACACAGTCAATCCAAGATGTGGGTACAGCTGCTACAAGGTCACTTCTTCCCCAATCAAATTCTTTTATCAAAGATACTTTGGATTGAATACCTGGTTCACTTTCACGCCATAAATCTTTTCCACTTATCCCTACTGCACAAACATTTTTCCCTAAAGCTTCTATAATTTCAGTTGCATTCATATACATCACTCTGACATATGGAAATCCTTTGATAGACCCAATTAAAGATCTTTCTGATTTTGAAATAATTTTTAATCCATTTTTTTTAAAAACTTTTTCTGCCTGAAATTTAAGCCGGCCTTTAGATAATGTTGCAATATTTATTATTTCTTTTTTCATAGCATGCTTATATCTATTGCTGCACCAACAGCATTTACATTCTTTTTACTTCCGAGATTTTTTAATAAACCATCATAACGACCTCCTGATAGGAGCACATTTTTTTTTCCTTTTTTAGATACAGTTATGTTGAAAACCATGCCTGAATAATACTCAAGTGAACGATTTATGTTTGTTGAGAAATTAATTTTTAAATTTTTTTTAGAATTTATATTTACTGGAAAATAGTCATCACTAATAAATAAATTTAATTTATTTTTCTTAAAGAATTTATTTAATATCTCTGGTGCTTTTGTAATTCTACAAGAAATTTTTAAATAGTCTTTTATAGTATTTACATTTTTTTTATCAGTTTCTAATCTTGGTTCTTTATAATTTTTTAAATCAAAGCGTTCTAAAATATTTTTAAGTGTTCTGCCTGAGTATAGAGCGTTTGGATCCTGCTTTCTCAATTTTTCTGCTATTTTTTTGTCTTTTTCAACGACAATAGGATTTATATCTGTATTACTGGAAAGCTTGTTTAATAATTGATTGAAGTATGCTTCTCTACAAAAATGTCTTTTGATCCTGTCTTTCCATCTTGGGGCCAAAGATAATCTATCAACTAACGCATTAAATATTTCAATATTACTTATATTTAGTTCACCTTTTTTAAATTTTGATTTTTTAAAAATTTCTATAGAAGTTTGTATAATCTCTTTGTCATCTTTATATTTATTATCACCTGCAAAAATTTCGTACCCAGTTTGATTGATTACTGGAGAATTGATATTTTTATTTTGTTTACGGAATGCCTCTCCACTATAAAACCATTTAGTTTTTGTTTTAATATTATTATTTATGAACCTTACCGCACTGTTAACAGATAAATCAGGTACTAATGACCATTCTTTTTGATTTTGGTCATAAAAAGAAAAGAGAAATTGTTTGTAGCTACCGCCCGATCTTTTAAGAACATATTTCGACTCAATGATATTGTCTAATTTAATGCACTTAAATCTTTTTGATTTAAGAATTTTAAATAAGTTTTTCGATTTCATTTACTAGGTTTTCTTTTGAAACAGTAACTTGATCATTTTCTTTTTCAGAATTTAATTTTTTTATTAAAAGTTTATTTTCATTAAATTCGTTTT
>CACDLR010000038.1 GCA_902553695.1 uncultured Pelagibacteraceae bacterium
GACTTTACAAAGTTCTTGATGGGATAATAAAAACTGGATCAAAAATAGCAATTAAAATTTCAGAAAAATACTAAATTAATTTTCTAATTCTACATCCCAATATAAATAATCCATCCAACTTTCATGCAAAAAGTTTGGAGGAAAATTTTTGCCATTTTTATGTAGATCTTCTGTGGTTGGTGCAAAAGGCAGTGATGTGAGTTTCATCCCAGATTTTTCTAATAATCTTCCCCCTTTTTGTACATTACAATTTGAACAAGCTGTAACAACATTCTCCCAGTTCGTTTTCCCACCTTTAGATCTTGGAAGTAAATGATCAAATGTAAGCTCATCTTTGCTTCCACAATATTGACATGAAAATTTGTCTCTTAAAAATACATTGAAACGTGTAAAATTCGGATTTCTTAATGGTTTAATATAATCTTTAAGTGCAATTACACTTGGCAATTTCATACTAAATGATGGGCTTCGTACTACTCTATCATAATAGCTAACTATAGAAACTCTATTTAAAAAAACTGATTTTATTGAATCTTGCCAACTCCACAAAGACAAAGGATAATAACTTAATGGTCTGTAGTCAGCATTTAGAACTAATGCAGGACATTTCTCCAAAGATGCATTTACATTAAACATTTATAAATTTTAACTTATATATTTTTTAAAATCAATATAACAAATTAATAAAATTTTTTACTAAGATTTTAAATTTTTTTTTATAAAACTTAGAGCAAAACTAGATGCGTCAATTGGTATATGATGACCACAGTCCTTAATTAATTTTGTTTGAATATCAAATTTATTTCTTTCAAAAAAATCCTTTGCCTCAAGAAGAAATGTTGAACTCACGATTTCATCCTGATCTCCATGTATCAAAAGTATTTTACTTTTATTTTTTAATCTTAGTTTTAAATTATCTTTATTGATTATTTTTCCCGAAAATCCAACTATACAATTATATTGTTCATCAGAAGTAGTACCTATATTTATTGACATCATGCATCCTTGGCTAAAACCACTTAATACAATATTTTGATTTGAAATTTGATACTCTTCTTTAACCTCTTTAATGAATTTGTTAATTACTTTCTCAGCCTCAATTGATTTTTCCAAAATATATATGTCATTATCTGTAGATAAATCAAACCACTGATAACCTTGTGGGTTAATTTCACATTTTTCGTGACCATTTGGACAAAGAAAAACAGTATTTTTTAAAAATCTTTTCCAATTTAATGTCAATAAACTTATGTCTTTTCCATCTCCTCCATATCCATGCAAAAGTATTATTGCATTTTTGATGGGTTCATTGTTTTCCGGAGGTATTATTACTGTGTCTAGGCAAAATGTCATAATAATTGTTATTTATAATTTATTCTTTTTATGTATATATCACAATATGTTGTCTGGAACTTTAATCAAAATCGCCTCTATTACTTTATTACTGTTAGTAGCTATTGTTTTGCTCCTAGGTATAGTGAATTTGTTTAAAGGTGGCTCAAAGAAAGCATCTAATAAATTGATGCAATTGAGAGTAATTCTACAATTTGTTGCTATAATCGCTCTTGTTACATTTGCATATTTTTTTAAGAATTAATCTTAATCAATTGATATAAATAAGTTAAATCATAAATATAAAATTATTATGAAAAAAAAAAACAAACCAATTTGGGAATCGAGGATAAAAGGGAATACATCGAATACTTTTCAGAAAGTATCAAGTTCTATTGATATTGATAAAAGGCTTTTTAAAGAGGATATTGCCGCGTCTATTGCGCATGTAGAAATGTTAAATAGACAAAAAATAATTAATTTTAAAATTAAAAATAAGATTGTTTGGGGATTAAAGAAAATTCAAAATCAAATCATAAAAAAAAAATATATATTTGACTTTAAGGATGAAGATATTCACATGAGTATTGAAAAAAAACTTTTTGAAATAATTGGAGATGATGCCGGGTTTATTCATACTGCAAGATCAAGGAATGACCAGGTTTTAGTTGATCTTAAAATTTGGATGACAAATTCTAATGATAAATTAATCAAAATGTTAAATCAAACAATAAAAAGTATTTTACTTATTGCAGAAAAAAATATTTATACTGTGATGCCAGGTTTTACACATTTAAAAAATGCACAACCAATTTCATTCGCACATTATCTTTTAGCTTATGTTGAAATGTTTGAGAGAGACAAAAAAAGATTTGAGACTAATTTAAATAGTCTAAGTGAAAATCCTTTAGGTTCTGCCGCTTTATCTGGAACATCATTTAATATAGATAGAAATTTTACAACAAAAAAGCTTGGCTTTAAAAAAGCAACTGGCAACTCAATTGATACTGTTTCTGATAGAGATTTTGTTTTAGAATTTCTTTTCACATCATCAGTCTGCGCAATGCACATATCAAGACTTGCAGAAGAATTTATTATTTGGAATTCTGATGCTTTTAAATTAATTACTTTGAATGATAAAGTAGTAACCGGCTCTTCAATTATGCCACAGAAAAAAAATCCTGATACCTTGGAATATTTAAGAGGAAAGGTTGGTCAATCATATGGAAATTTATTTTCTATGATGACAATTTTAAAAGGTTTGCCCCTATCATACTTTAAAGATCTTCAAGATGACAAAAAATTTGTTTTTGAAACATTTGATACAATAGTCAACTCTTTAAAGGTATTAAATGAAGTTCTTAAAAATTTTTCAGTAAACAAAAATGAAATGTTGAAACTTGCAAAAAAAGGTCATATTGCTGCAACTGACTTAGCTGATTACTTAGTTAAAAATTTAAATTATCCTTTTAGAAAGTCTTATCAGATCACTGCAAAGATTGTTAATTACTGTGAAAAAAATAAAAAAAATCTTTCAGATTTATCTCTTAAAGAGCTGAAAAAAATTGAACCAAGTTTAAAAGACGACGTAATTGATGTTTTTGATCTAAATAAATCTATAAATTCAAAAAGATCTTATGGAGGAACATCTTTTGAAAACATTAAGAAAATGATAAAAAAATATAAAAATGCTTAAAAATATAATTATAATTTTATTTCTTTCTATTTTAATTCTTTCCTGTGGAAAAAAAAGCGATCCAATTTACCAGGAAAAATCAAGCTTGATTAAAATGAAAGTCTATGGAACAACTAGTGTAGTTAAT
>CACDLR010000039.1 GCA_902553695.1 uncultured Pelagibacteraceae bacterium
ATTTATGCTAAAATCTACAAAAAAACGTGTAAAATAACGTCAAAATGAATAAATCATCATATTTTATTGTTGGAAAACATGCGGTTATTGAAGCTCTTAAAAATAATGAAAGAAAGGTTATAAAAATATTTTTAACTGAAGAAAGTAAAAAAACTATCCACAGAGAAAATCCAAATAGGAATCTTATTAAAAATTTAAAAGTTTTTTACAAATCAAAAAAAGAACTAGACAATTATTGTAAAAATGAAAATATTTTACACCAGGGATTTGTTGCAGAAGTTGAAAAATTAGAAGCACTTGACCTTAAAGAATTTATTAAATCAAGCGATAAATTAAATCTTGTATGTCTTGCAGGTGCAACAGATCCTAGAAATATTGGATCAATAATAAGAAGTGCAAGCGCATTCAATATTGATGGGCTAATTGTAAGAGATAGAGATTATCCAGAAACAAGTAAACTAATGCACAAAGCGGCAAGTGGAAGTATTGAGCATTTAAAAATTTTTAAAATTTCTAATATAAATTCAACTTTAAAATATTTAAGAGAAAAAAATTTTTGGATTTATGGATTTGAAACATCAGGGACTATAAAATTAGAAAGTATAAAGTGGGAAGGTAAGAATATAGTAGTTTTTGGATCTGAGGGTTTTGGAATGAAAAAACATACTGAAAAATATCTAGACTTTACAGTTAAAATCGCAATTAATAATAAGATAGAAAGTTTAAATCTATCTAATAGTGCATCGATCGTATTTCATCATATAAATACTAATAAAAAATAACTTGATCTTATCTAAATTCAGATTAAAAAACACTTCGTGCCCCTATAGCTCAGCTGGTAGAGCAACTGATTTGTAATCAGTAGGTCCGCGGTTCGAGTCCGTGTGGGGGCACCACTTAAGATTTTCCAAATTCTTTTCTTAATTGTTCAATTTTTATTTTTTTCTCAATAGATTTATTTTTATTGTATAAAAGATTAAAAATTATTTTATTATTTGCGTTAATTTTAATTTCTACAGCATTCCTTACTTCAACATTGTCTGCAACTGAACTTATTGGTCTTTTTTTTGGATTAAGATTTTTTATTAAAATTTTTGATTTATTACTAACTATCTTCCCTTTCCATCTACGAGGTCTAAAAGGACTAACAGGAGAAATTGCGAGTTTATTTGAATTCAAATTTAATATTGGACCATGAACAGAAAGATTATATGCAGTGCTACCTGCTGGTGTACAAATCAATAAACCATCACCCATTAATTTTTTAATTATATTTTTTGATCCATTTTTAATTGAAATTGATGCAGCCTGTCTACTTTGGCGTAAAATTGAAACTTCATTTATTGCAATTGATTTTTTAATTTTACCAATTTTATTTTTAACACTCATTTGTAGTGGCGAAATTTTTATTAAATCTGAATTAGAAATGTTTTTTATTATTTTATTTTTATTAAATTTATTCATTAAAAAACCATAATCCCCAGAATTAATTCCAAAAAAAGGTTTTTTTAATTTATATAATTTTTTTAAAGTTTGTAACATGAAACCATCGCCACCTATGACTATAATTATTTCAGATTTTTTTAATGGACTTGGTTTTATTTTTTTAATCAGTATATCTCTAATACGCTCAGATTTTAAATTTTTATCGGATACAATGAATATCTTTTTCATGTTAGTGGTGCCCTCGGCCAGACTCGAACTGGCACTCCCAAAAGGGCAAGGATTTTAAGTCCTTTGTGTCTACCAATTTCACCACGAGGGCATTTGTGAATTTCATGAGTATTTATGCTAATATTTATAATTGAACAAGAATAATAAGTAAAATTTTTTCAATCAAATACTTTTTGTTAAATTTTATCTGAACGATCAATATATAAATGAAAAGCTTCTGCAGCTTTAACCCCAGATTCAGAACCCCTTAATATAGCTAGAGACTTAATTGATTCTGGACTTCTTGGAAAAGGGTGTTTTTTTAATTCAGTTTTGTAAATTTTCATTGCATTTATTTTTTTTTGTAAAAATGAAGATATGTCAATATAAACATTCGGCTTAAAAACACCTTCAAGATAATTAAAATTTGTTTCTGATAGCACCTCATAACCTAAAACTCTTTTTATAGAGTTATTTCTAAACCACTTAATGCAATTTAAAGTAGCCTTCACAGTAACATAATGATCTGTATGTGAATCAAAAATTGATGGTAAATAAACAACTTCAGGCTTAACCTCTTTAATTGTATTATCAATACTTTTTACAATATCACCAAAAGGAATTACATCTAAGCGAGTTGTTGGAAAATTAAGATAGAAAATTTTTTTAAAATTATAAAATTTTTTAATTTTTTGATTTTCTCTATTTTGAGTAATCGAATTTTTATAAAACTTATTAATATTACCATTACTATCAGTTATAGTTTTAACAGAGGTGATAATAACTAAAAAAACATTATCTCCCTTTTTTTTATGCTTAAATATTGTTCCGCCACATCCTAAAGTTTCGTCATCTGGATGTGGTGCAATAATTAAAATATTTTTTTTTGGCATATTTTTTTATTTTAACGGTAATAATAGTAAAGTCTTCATAAAAATTTGTTATTTTAAATAACTATTAAGTTTAAATCTAAAATTAGGAGTAATTTTTTCTAAAATAATTGACTTATCTCCACATTTAATAACTGGTTTATTATTTATTATTTTTACAACTTTTCCAGGTTCTGCATTGATAAAAATTTGATTTACTATTTTTACCTTCCATAACTTAAATTCTTTTGATCTATAATTGAAGTGCGCTCCATTATAGGGTTTTACTAAAGCTCTGACCAAGTTATAGATTGAAGTTGAGCTCATTCGCCAATCTATCAAACCATCCTCATAATATCTCTTCCTACAATAATTTCCTACGCTTTTACTTTGAGTTAATTTTTTGATTTTTCTTTTTTTTAAATCATTAATAATTTCATCTATTTGTTTTTTTGATGAACTAATTAATTTTTTATAAAGTAGATTCGCATTATCAGTAAATGTAATTTT
>CACDLR010000040.1 GCA_902553695.1 uncultured Pelagibacteraceae bacterium
ATGCTTAATGCCTCTCTATATGCTTCTTCTTGGGATGGTGATATTTTAATCGCTATATCTATATGTTTAAGAGATTTTTCTATATCATTATCTTTTAAAGCTCTAGCATACCATACATGTAATTTATAAATCCTATTATCTAATTCTAGTAATTTTTCAAAAATACTTTCAAGTTTATTATAATCATCTTGAGTTAATGCCCTTGATACGACTAATTCTGTAGCTTCGTAAATACCTGGAAACATATATGTTCTACCATCAGAAAAATATTTTGAGGCATCAATATAATCGTTCAGTCTATCCGATAATAAAGCAAAATCTCTTACTTGAAGTCCGTATGTGAGTGACCTAACTCTATAAATATCATGAAGTACTAAAACTTTAGATATAATTGATCTTCTTTTATTATCATCAACTGCAATAAAAGTTACAGTTATAAATATTAAAAAAAAAATTGAAATTAATAAATATTTTATTTTTCTAAAAAAAAACATTAATCCATTTTAATAGATTTAATAATCTACATCATTTTTTGCTGCAACAGCTACAACTTCTTTAAGACTCTTTAATTTTGATAAATCTTTAATGAAATCTTCATATGATTTATTTTCTTTTAAAACTATATCAAAACTTAATTTTAAAGATGAATTGTCATCTGAAACTTCTGCATTTAACAAAGTTGAAACTTTACAATATTTTGAAAATATAGTTTCGTATTCTTTTTTATTTTTATCTTTATCAGAATTCTTTGTTCTAAATTGAATTATAAATTCACTTTTAAGTATTGAACCATAGTTTGTATAATTAAGTATAAAAGCTATCATTGAAATAATAGCTGTTCCACTTATTGCTAAAAAATAATTTCCTGTTCCAGAGGCCATTCCCGCAGCTAGTGACCAAAATATATATGCTGTATCTTTGGTGTCTTTAACTACAGTTCTAAATCTAATTATTGATAATGCTCCTACAAGGGCGAATGCTCTGGCTAAATTATTACCGATCACCATAATTACCATTGCAACTATTACTGCTACAAATATTGTTGTAAGTACAAATGATTGAGAATAGCTTAAACCTTTGTGGGTTTGCTTATATACAAGGCTGATAATAAAACCGAGAAAAAACGCAAAAATTAAATTTAATATTACTTCTTGTGGATTATAGATTTGAGCAAATTTTATTGTATCTAATAAACCGCTATTTTGATCCATAAATATTTCTACTTTATAAAAGGATTTTTGATAAGATTAGTTTCTATCTTATTTTTTAAAATATTTAAAGCCGAGAAATTTTTTTTTATTTATTGAATACTAGCTTGAGATTTATCATCTTTTTTAGATATATCTACCTCAACCCAATCTGTTTTTTTAAGTTCTTTTGTTAATGCAATTTTTAGAACTTCATCAGCAAATTCTACTGGTGTAATTTTAACTTCATCGATAATTTTCTTTGGCATATCTACTAAATCTTTTTCATTATCTTTAGGAATTAATACTTGTTTAATTCCAGCTCTATGTGCTGCTAATAATTTTTCTTTTAATCCTCCAATAGCTAAAACTTGTCCAGTAATTGTCACTTCACCTGTCATAGCCACGTCTCTTTTCACAGGATTATTAGTTATAGATGACACTATTGATGTTACCATAGCGATTCCTGCTGATGGCCCATCTTTAGGCGTGGCACCTTCAGGTACATGGATATGAAAATCTTTTTTTTCAAATGTTGGTGGGATTATTCCATAATCTAAACATTTTGATCTAACAAAAGATTTTGCAGCTTTTACTGACTCTTGCATTACATCGCCTAATTTACCTGTTATTTGCATTCTACCTTTACCAGGCATGTTAACGGTTTCAATTTTTAAAATTTCACCTCCAAATTCAGTCCATGCTAATCCTGTTACTATGCCAACTTTATTTTCTGATTCTACTTCTCCATATTTAAATTTTTTAATTCCTAAAAATTCGTTGATATTATTTGCATTAACTAAAACTTTTGTTTCTTCATTATTTACAATTTTTTTAACAACTTTTCTTGTAATTTTTGAAATCTCCCTCTCTAAATTTCTAACTCCAGACTCTCTTGTATAAGATCTAATTATTTCTTTAATTGTACCGTCTATTAAATTTAATTCGTCTTGTTTAACTCCATTTTCTTTAATTTGTTTAGGTAAAAGATATTTGTTAGCAATATTAATTTTCTCATCCTCAGTGTAACCAGGGATTCTAATTACTTCCATTCTATCTAACAGTGGAGGTAAAATATTTAATGTGTTTGCGGTCGTTACAAACATAACATCAGACAGATCATAATCAACTTCAAGATAATGATCATTAAAAGTTGTATTTTGCTCAGGATCAAGTGCTTCCAATAAAGCTGATGAGGGATCGCCTCTGTAATCGTTTCCAACTTTATCTATCTCATCTAATAGTATTAATGGATTCTTAGTTCCCGCTTTCTTCATCATTTGGATTATCTTTCCTGGCAATGACCCAATATAGGTTCTTCTATGACCTCTTATCTCAGCTTCATCTCTAACTCCACCTAATGACATTCTCACAAATTGTCTATTAGTTGCTTTAGCTATAGATTTACCTAAAGATGTTTTTCCAACACCGGGTGGCCCAACTAAACATAGTATTGGACCTTTAATTTTTTCCATTCTTTTTTGTACAGCAAGGAATTCTACTATTCTTTCTTTAACTTTTTCTAATCCAAAATGATCCTCGTCTAAAGTTTTTATTGCTTTATTTAGATCAATATCAACATTATCTTTTTTATACCACGGTAGGTCTACCATCCAGTCAAGATAGTTTCTTACAACAGTTGCCTCGGCTGACATCGGACTCATATTTTTTAATTTTTTTAACTCGGACATGCATTTTTTTTCCACATCTTTTGGCATTTTTGCTTTAAGAATAGATTTTTTTAGATTTG
>CACDLR010000041.1 GCA_902553695.1 uncultured Pelagibacteraceae bacterium
TGAATTTGATCCGCTCTTATTAAAGCATTATTCATTGCCTCTACTAATTTTGGGGCACTATCATAAGGATACAAAGATTGATCTGGATACATTTCTCCTGCACTATTTGCATCTGCTGCAACTTGCCAACCGCTTAAATAAATTGCCTTTAGACCTGCTTTTGCATGTTGCACAGCTTGATTTCCTGATAGAGATCCAAGTGTATTAACATGAGATTCTGTATTTAATAATTTCCAAAGTTTTTCGGATTGCTGTTTACAAATTGAATGTTCAATCTTGATTGATCCTTTTAATCTTTCAACTTCCTCCGGGGTATAATCTCTCTTTATTCCTGCAAATCTTTTTAATTTAAATGATACTTTGCCCTCTGATGACATTCAGTCCCCTCTGATTTTTATGAAGATTTAAGAGCTTTGATTTTGATCATTGTTTTCTGAGCTCATTTCGTTCATTCCACTTGAGCCCCAGTCACAATGGTCGTCTCTAAGGTAAATTCCTCTAGATCTGTGTTCTTTGATATCTTGCTCTGTAATCTGATTTTGTGTATTTTTATTAAATTCGTTCATGTAAATTATATAATTTACAAAGTTTACAAAATAAAGGATAATGTTACTTTTACCTTGTAAACATTGGAAATTTTTTGTAAATTAATATTTACAAAGTTTACAAATAGAAAATTTATGAGCAACGAAAACTTAAAAATTGGACCAAAAATCAAGGCTTTTAGAAGACAAGTAGGACTTCAGGCAAATAAGTTTGCTGAGGATTTGGGAATATCTCCAAGTTATTTAAACCTTATTGAAAGTGGAAAGAGAAAAATTGATGGCGATTTACTTCTTAAGGTTTGCGATAAATTAAAGATACAATTATCTGACCTTACAGCAAAATCAGACTTAAATTTATATAATAATATATCTGAAATATTAGATGATACGCTTTTTGAAGATTTAGATATTCTTGCTCCAGAAGTAAAAGATCTAGTTTCAACAAACCCAAAGATTGGAAAGGCTATACTAAGATTGGGTGATATCTTAAAAAAGAAAGATCACGAGTTAGTAAATAAAATTGAAAAGCTTTCTGGTAAAATTGTTGATAATAGAAAAAATTCATTTCCAGGTGAAGTTATAGCAGATTTCGTACAAGAGAATAAAAATTTCTTTCCTAAACTTGAGCAATTTGCTGAAAAAATATTCAACGAAATTCAAAAAAATAATCGAACAAGGTATATTGCATTATGTGAATACCTTTATTCTAAATATTCAATTACAGTTAAAGATGTAATTCCAGAAGACAGTAAGCCCTTTTCAAAAATATATCATAAAAATAAAAAAGAACTTTTGCTGAGTGATTACAAATCTTTAGAAACAAAAAAACTTTATGCAGCTGCACAAATTGCGCAGGAAGGCGCATCAGAGGAGATTAATGAATATTTAGAAACTTTTAAGTTTCCATCTACTGAGTCAAAAAATTTAGCAAAAGTTGCACTATTAAACTACTGTGGAGCTGCAATTCTAATGCCATATAAATTATTTCATGCTGAGTGTAAAAAATTAAAATATGATCTAGAATTACTTCAAAATACGTTTGCAACTTCTTTTGAACAGGTCGCACACAGAGTAACGTGTTTACAAGATCCTAAGCTTCCTGGAATTCCATTTCATATGTTGAGAGTTGATATGGCGGGAAATATTTCTAAAAGGTTTTCAATTTCTGGTATTGAAATTCCTAGATATGGAGGAGCTTGTCCTAGATGGAATGTTTACTCTGCCTTTTCAAGACCAAATATAATTCAAGTTGCCGTAAGTAAAATGACAAACGGAGAAAAGTATGTTTGTATTGCTCGTACAGTTGAAAAAGGCGTAGGAAAATTTGGAGAACCTAAAGGTATGTTGTCTATTGGTTTAGGTTGTGAAGCAAAGTATGCAAAAGACTTTGTCTATACAGAAAATATAGATGTAAACGATAAAAAAACTGAAACTCCTATTGGTGTATCTTGTAGAACTTGTGATAGATTAGACTGTGCTCAAAGAGCATTTCCTCCTCTTCATAAAAAATTTGATGTAGATATCAATAATAGAGGTGTATCTGTTTACGTAAACGAATAATTTTATTCTGAAGTTTTATATTTACTTTTATTAATAATAAAAACAAACACAATTGGTAAAATTAGAGTTAACAGCGTTACCACGATTAATAGAATTCCTAACTCTGAATAATCTGCTGTTGATTGAATTTCCCCAGATACTTTATCTTTAACTTCTCTTGTAACTGTAAAAACATTATTTAAATATTTTGTTCCAAGCGCACTTGCTGACAATGCAAGGTTAGTAAAAGATGCAAATACTGCAAAAAAGGTTGCTTTTAAATGAGATGGAGCATTTTTAGCAATCCATGCCAATAATGGTATCATAGAAACTTGACCCAATGGGGATTCTAAAGCAGTGTTTATTAGAGCGATAAATTTGGCATCAACAATGCCTCCTGTTATGGATGCTGTCCAATTATGAAATCCATAATACATTCCAACACTTGGTAGAAATAATATTGAACCAGCAATAGATAAAACCACTATAATTTTGGCGATAGAATTTTTAGCCATAAATGGTCTTAAAAGAACTATTCCAGCTAAAGTTAGAACAGATGCTAATAAAGATAATACTGAAAAAAACTGCTCATTAAATTCTAAGACATCTATCTCAAACCAGGTAAGTCCTGGACCTGGGCCTGGCATTGCTCTAAAGATAAATATTATTACAGCTGTTCCAACAATGGTTAATCTCAAATGTTCAGG
>CACDLR010000042.1 GCA_902553695.1 uncultured Pelagibacteraceae bacterium
GACAATCACCTTCTAATATACTTAGAACTTTACGTTCTGATTTAGCAGAAATTTTACAAATATCATCATTAACTTTACTCAAAAGATTAATAACATCATCATCATCTTTTCTACATTGTAAAGACACAATTCCTTGTCCAGCACTAGGTATAACTTTTTCAGTTGAAAATTCTTCTGAAATTAAATGATTTAAATTTAAAGATTTAATTCCAGCTTTTGAGAGTATAATCCCATCATAATTATCCTTTCTTAATTTAGATATCCTTGTATCTACATTTCCTCTGATAGTTTTATATTTTAAATCATCTCTAATTCTATTTAATTGAAATTCTCTTCTAAATGAACAAGTTCCTATAATAGAATTTGAGTTTAGTTCACTAAATTTTTTCTTATCACGGGTAATAAGAATTTCTTCTGGAGAATTTCTTTTTAAAAAACAATCTGTAATCAATCCAGGCGTTTCATCAGTGGGCATGTCTTTTAAAGCATGGACTGCAAGATCAATTTTTTTATTGATCAATTCTTCTTCAATTTTTTTTGAGAATAATCCTTTTCCACCAACCTCAGATAATCTTTCATTTTGATTTTGATCACCGTCGGTTGTAATTTTAACAAGTTCAATTTCACCTGAAAAAACTTTGCTTATTTCATTTTTAGCACGATTTGCATAAATCATAGCTAGTTTACTAGCTCTAGTTCCAATCAATATTTTATTTTTTTTCATTAATTGTGTTATATTTAAATCTTATAATCTAATTGTACTATCTAAAAAATTATGAATAAAAAAATTACAATTTTAGGCATTGAATCCAGTTGTGATGAGACAGCTGCATCAATCATTCAAGAAAAAAATGGAGAAATTAACATCTTATCAAATATAGTATCTAGTCAATTTGATATCCATAAGGAATTTGGCGGTGTTGTTCCAGAATTGGCAGCGAGAGCGCATGTGGAAAAAATTGATTTAATCACAGAAAAAGCAATATCTGAAAGTAAAATTCGTCTTGATGAAATAGATGCCGTGGCCGCAACAGCGGGTCCTGGATTGATAGTTTGTTTAACAATTGGATTAAATTTTGGAAAAACTATTGCAGCATCACTTGATAAACCTTTCGTTGCGGTAAATCATCTAGAGGGACACGCATTAAGTCCAAAATTAAATACACATTTAGATTTTCCTTATTTATTATTACTAATTTCTGGAGGTCACTCTCAATATTTATCTGTAAAAGATTTAGGTCATTATAAGAGGCTAGGAACCACAATTGACGATGCTCTCGGAGAAGCTTTTGATAAAACTGCAAAAATTATTGGAATAGAATTTCCAGGTGGACCAAAAATTGAAAAGTTTGCTAAAAAAGGTGACAAGTATAGATTTGATCTCCCTAAACCAATTTTAAACCGAGGTGGATGTAATTTATCTTTTGCAGGATTGAAAACAGCTATATTGAGGTTTCGATCAGAAATAAAAAATGAACAAGATAAATTTGATCTTGCTGCTTCTTTTCAAAGAACAATTGAAGAGATACTTATTCAAAAAACAAAGAAAGCTTTCGAAATTTATCTAGACGAGAATAGATCGGCAAAAAAAACATTTGTAGTTGCGGGAGGAGTTGCAGCTAACAAAGGTATAAAAGATAAGTTAATAAAATTATCGAATGAAAACAAATTTAAATGTCTATTTCCTGATGTAAATTTATGTAGCGACAATGCAGCAATGATTGCATTAGTTGGGTTAGAAAAATTTAAAAAAAAATTATTTAATGAATTAAATTTTAAAGTTAATCCAAGATGGCAGCTGGATGATAAAGCTAAATTTTTAAAGGGAGCTGGAGTAAAAATTTAATCATGAGCTATTGGTTAATTAAATCAGAGCCGGATGTTTGGTCCTTTAGTCAACAAATACAATCTGGAAAGAAAGGATCTATCTGGGATGGTGTAAGAAATTATCAGGCTGCTAATAATTTAAGAAGAATGAAAAAAGGAGATCTCTGTTTTTTTTATCATTCAAATATAGGAAAAGAAATAGTAGGGATAGTAAGAGTAATTGAGGAGGCATTTATGGATCCAACTGACAAAACGAAAAAATTTGTTGCTGTACGAGTAAGATTTAAGGCAAAACTTAAACACCCAGTGAGCCTAGAAAATATTAAAAAATCAGAGGAATTAAAAGAATTACCATTAATTAGACAGAGTAGACTATCAGTAATGCCGATAGATACTAAATACTGGAAAATTATTTTGAACATGAGTAAAATAGGTAAATAAAAAATGCCTAAAAAAAAGAAAAAAAGAAAAAGCAAAAAAAAAGTTAAAAAAAAATCTAAAAAATTAAAAAAAATTTCAAAAAGAAAAATAAAAAAAAGTAGAAAAAAAAATAGAAGAATGAGATCTAAAAATAGATCTAAAGTATCATTAGAAAAAATTTATAAAACAAAATCAGAATGGTTAAAACATGCATTAATCAATAAATCAATGTATGAAAAAAAATACAAAGAGTCTTTGAGAAATAATAATGACTTTTGGGCTAGAGAGGGAAAAAGAATCTCTTGGATTAAGCCATATACAAAGATTA
>CACDLR010000043.1 GCA_902553695.1 uncultured Pelagibacteraceae bacterium
GGAGTTATTTTTCCTAATGTGGATAGCATTTCTAGGCACCCTTCTCAGTTATATGAGGCTTTTTTAGAGGGAATAATTTTATTTATCGTAATGAATTTATTATATTTTAAATCTAATTATAAAAACGGACATTGTTCTTTAATGTTTTTAATAATTTATGGATTATTTAGAATTTTAAGTGAATTCTTTAGAGAACCTGATGTTCAAATTGGATATCTATTTGGATATTTAACTATGGGCATGACTTTAAGCTTAATCATGATATTTGCGGGCATAATTCTATATTATAAAAAATGATAGAATATCCTGGAAAATTTAATTTAAAATTTGATAGATTGATAGCTGTAGATGAATTTATTGAAAAAGTTCTTTATCACCCTAAAGCTGGATATTACTCAAAAAAAATTCCTTTTGGTAGTCGTGGAGATTTTATAACAGCGCCTACTATTTCAAATCTTTTTTCAGAAATAATTGGAATTTGGCTTGTATCAACGTGGGAAAAGCTGGGCAGTCCGGAAAGATTTAATTTAGTTGAACTAGGGCCTGGAGATGGAAGTCTTTCAAAGGTACTATTAAGAACATTTAAAAATTTTCCTAAATTTAATAAATCAACAAAAATATATTTATATGAAAAGAGTGGCCTTTTAAAAAAATCTCAAAAAAATAATATTAATAGTTCGAAAATTAAATGGATAAATAATTTTAACTCAATAAAGAAAGGGCCGGTTATTTTTTTTGGAAATGAGTTTTTTGACGCTATACCGATTAAACAATTTTCTTATTTTAAAAGTCAATTATTTGAAAAACATTTCATTCTAAATCGTGAATCTGGCTTAAGTGAAACTTATCGTAAAGCATCAAAAGATGATATTTCTAAAATTAAATATTATAAAACGTTTAAAAATTCAAAATTTATTGAGTATCCTAAGTCAGGATTTAGAGAATTAGAAGTAATAGTTAAAAAAATATCTAAACTTTCAGGTGGTATTATGCTGATTGATTATGGTTATTTAGATACTATTAATAGTAGTACTCTACAGGCAGTAATGGGTAATAAAAAAATGAATATGATAAGTCTTTTTAAAAATCTTGGCAAAGTAGACATAACTTACTTGGTAAATTTTAATCTTCTAAAAGAGTTTTTTACTAAAAAAGATTTAAAAGTAAAAAATATTGTATCGCAAAAGTTTTTTTTAGAAAAAATGGGTATTTTAGAAAGAGCAAAAATTTTAAGTAAAACAATGACACATAAAGAACAAAATTATATGAAACTTACTTTAATGAGGCTGCTACATAAAAATTTAATGGGAGATTTATTTAAGGTAATTTTTGCATATAAGAGCAATAGAAATAATTTTCTAGGTTTTGAATGATTTACTCTAAACTCCTTCATAAGACTAATATTGTAAATCATGGATTTTTTAATAAAACAAATGGCTTTTCTAAGGGTATTTATAAAAGCCTTAACTGTGGAAGTGGGTCAAAAGATAAAAAAAGTTTTGTAAAAAAAAACCTAAATTATGTACAGTCAAAAATTTGCTCAAAAAAAAATAAAATCATACTTTTATATCAAGTTCATAGTGCGAAGTTTATTCATATAAAAAAAATACCCCAAAAAAAAATAATTGGGGATGCTTTAATAACAAAAAATAGGAATTTACCAATTGGAATACTTACTGCAGATTGTGCGCCAATATTATTATTAGACAGAAACAAAAAAATAATAGCAGCTGTACATTCTGGATGGAAAGGAGCCTATAAAAATATAATCACAAAAGTTTTAAAAAAATTTATTAAATTAGGATCTAATAAAAAGGATATTATTGCAGCAATTGGGCCGGCCATCAGTCAAAAAAGTTATGAGGTGGGCGAAGAATTTAAAGACAAATTTATTAGTAAAAGTAAAAAAAATAGAGTTTTCTTTAAGTATAAAAGAAAGAAAATTTACTTTGATTTAACAAATTTTATTTATAATCAATTAATTAGTTTTGGAATTTCAAAAATTGATGTTATAAGAAAAGATACCTTTGATAAAAAAAATAATTTTTTTAGTGCTAGAAGATCTATAAAAAAAAATGAACCCGATTATGGTAGAAATATATCGGTAATTATGCTTAGATAGGATATTAATGAAAATAATCACAGGTAATTCAAACAAAAGCCTAAGCTTAAAAATATCAAAATATTTAAAAAATAGACTTGTGCGGTCAAGTATTAAAAAATTTTCTGACGGAGAAATATACATAGAAATAAATGAGAATATTAGAGGAAATAGTATTTTCGTTATACAATCAGTGTCATCGCCTGCAAATGATAATTTAATGGAACTTCTTATTTGTATTGACGCATTAAAAAGATCTTCAGCAAAGAATATTACTGCAGTAATACCTTATTTTGGTTACGCTAGACAAGATCGAAAGGTTGTTCCTAGAACATCAATTTCTGCCAAACTAGTCTCTAATTTGATTACTAAGGCTGGTGCTGATAGAGTTGTTACT
>CACDLR010000044.1 GCA_902553695.1 uncultured Pelagibacteraceae bacterium
AAAGATAAAAAAGATTTAGAAAATGAAAATAGACTTGAAAACATTAAAGAATTATTAAATGCAATGAAAGAATTTGACAATCTTGAAAGTTTTTTAGAGCACGTAGCATTAGCGACATCAATTGATCAGGATTGGGAAGGTCAGAAAGTAAATTTAATGACCATGCATTCGTCGAAAGGATTAGAATTTGATGTAGTTTTTTTACCTGGATGGGAAGAAGGATTATTTCCTCACCAGAAATCAATGGAAGAAAAAGGACAAAATGGATTAGAAGAGGAAAGAAGGTTAGCATATGTAGGAATTACAAGAGCAAAAAAAATTGCTCATATTTCATTTTCAATGAATAGATTTTACCAGGGTGATTGGATAGATAGTATTTCCTCAAGATTTATCGATGAATTGCCAGAAAAAAATGTAAAAAAAAATAATCCATTTTTACAGGGTGAAAATGATGATTTTGAATTCAATCAAGATTTAGATTATGAAAATGAAGTCAAAAGTCCTGGTTGGCTTAGATATCAAAAAAGGATTAAATCATGAAAATACTGCATGAAATTAAAAAACTTATAAAAAGACATGATTTAGATGCATATATAGTACCAAAAAACGATGAATTTTTTGGAGAGTATGCTTTTCCAGATAGACTAAAAACTATTTCAAACTTCTCAGGTTCAGCAGGTTTTTCGATAGTTACAAAAGATAAGAACTATTTATTTGTTGATGGCAGATATTTAATACAAAGTAATTTAGAAAGTGGAAAAAAATTTCAAATAGTTGAAATCCCATATACATATCCAAAAGAAATTTTAAATGAAAAAAAAATACAAAAAATTGGATACGATCCAAAATTATTTACATCATTAACTTTGGTAAGATATTTTGAAAAAAAATATAAGTTGGTCCCAGTTAAAATAAATTTTGTTGATTTAATTTACTCAAATTATAAAAAAAAAGAAAATTTTTTCTTTAAATTAGATGATAAAGTTACGGGTGAAAAAACAACGTTGAAAATTAATAGACTTAGTAAAATTTTAAAAAAATATAGAACTGATAGTATTTTTATTTCAGCACCAGAAAATGTTGCATGGTTACTAAATATAAGAGGCAAAGATAATCCAAACAGCCCAATTCCTAACTGTAGAATATTAATAGATAAAAATAAAAAAATATATTTTTTTAGTGATTTAAAGAAAATTAAAAATATTAAAAAAAAAATTAATTATCCAAAAATTGAATTTTATAGCTTCGAAGTATTTTATGATGTCTTGTCTAAATTAAAATCCTATTTTTTCACTATAGATAAACTAACATGTTCAGTATTTTATCAGGGCCTAATAAAATCTAAGTTTAAAATTAGAAATTTTGAAGATCCAATTTATAATTTAAAGTCTATAAAAAACAAAGTTGAAATAGACAATATGAAATCTACTCATATTAAAGATGGGGCCGCTCTTACAAAATTTTTATACTGGATTAAGCAAGAAAAAAATTTTGGTTTTGATGAATTATACTTAGAAAAAAAACTTGAGAGTTTTAGAAAAAAAAATAAAGATTATATTTATCCAAGTTTTAATACAATAGCTGGATCAGGACCAAATAGTGCAATAATACATTATAGATCGTCAAAAAAAACGAATAGGAAAATTAAAAAAAATGATATTTTTCTGTGTGATTCTGGTGGTCAATATAAATTTGGTACAACTGATGTAACTAGAACTGTTTGTTTTAATAAACCATCCAGAAGAATTAAAAATATTTTCACAAGAGTTCTTAAAGGACACATAGCTGTAGCCATAAATAATTTAAACATTACAAATAAAGGATATTTAATTGATAAAAAGGCAAGAGCGCCTCTAAATAAAATTAATCTAGATTACGGTCATGGGACTGGCCATGGTGTAGGATTTTTTTCAAATGTGCACGAAGGACCCCAAGCAATATCAAAATTTAATTCTATAAAATTAAAAGAGGGAATGATTGTTAGTAATGAGCCAGGCTATTATGAAGAGGGAAAATTTGGAATTAGAATAGAAAATCTTATTTATATTCATAAAAATAAAAATAAATTGGAATTTAAAAATTTAACAATGGCGCCAATAGATAAAGATTTAATTAATTATAAGCTTTTGAATTCACGAGAAAAGAACTATCTTTTCAAATATAATTTAGAAGTTTACAATAATATTTCAAAATTTCTAAATAAGAATGAAAAAAATTGGTTACTTAAGTCAATTCAATAGTTTATTTAATTGATCCTGATTTAATATTTTTATTCCAAGATCTTTTGCTTGATTTAATTTTTTTGTAGTTGGTTTTTCACCTACAATTAAATAATCTAACTTTTTGCTCACAGAACTGAGTATTTTGCCTGAGTTAATTTCTATAATCGATTTAACTTCTGCCCTACTCATATTTTCTAATTTACCTGTAATCATGAAGCTTAAATTATTTAATTTTCCTTTATTAATTACTGTTTCGTTTTCAATATTA
>CACDLR010000045.1 GCA_902553695.1 uncultured Pelagibacteraceae bacterium
TTTGTAAATAAACTTGATAGAACAGGTGCTGATTTTTTCAGATGTGTTGATATGATTAAAGAAAGATTAGGTGCAAAACCATTGGTTCTTCAAGTGCCAGTTGGCATTGAGTCATCTCTAAAAGGAGTAGTGGATTTAGTAAAAATGAAAGCCGTTATTTGGAAAGACGAAACTTTAGGTGCTGAATTTGAGTATTTAGATATACCAGGAGATATAAAAGATATTTGCGATAAATATAGAAAAGAACTTGTCGAAACTGCAGTTGAACAAGATGAAAAGTTGATGGAAAGTTACTTAAACGGGGATGATATTAAAGAAGAAGATTTAATCAGATGTATAAGGAAAGGATGCCTAAATTTTGATTTTGTACCAGTAATTACTGGATCAGCTTTTAAAAATAAAGGTGTACAACCATTATTAGACGCGGTTATAGATTATTTACCTAGCCCAAAAGATTTAGGGTCTATTAAAGGAACAATACCTAATACTGAAGATGAAATAGAGATGAAATTTGAGGATACTGCTCCTTTTTCAGCATTAGCTTTTAAAGTAGCAAATGACCCATTTGTTGGATCTTTGACATTTATAAGAATTTATTCAGGAACAATCAAATCTGGTACAGGAATTTATAATACATCTAAAGATAAAGAAGAAAGAGTTGGTAGAATGTTATTAATGCATGCTAACTCAAGAGAAGATATCAAAGAAGCGCATGCAGGAGATATTGTTGCACTTGCAGGATTAAAAAATACCATAACAGGTCATACTTTAGCAAACGAAAGTAATCCTATATTACTAGAACCAATGGAATTTCCAGATCCGGTAATTGAAATTGCAGTTGAACCTAAAACTAAGGGTGACCAAGAGAAAATGGGAGAAGCATTGGGACGATTAGCAAAAGAAGATCCATCATTTAGAGTGACTTCAGATGAGGAGTCGGGTCAAACTATTATTAAAGGAATGGGAGAATTACATTTAGATATAATTGTAGATAGAATGAAAAGAGAATTTAAAGTTGAAGCTAATATTGGAGCTCCTCAAGTTGCTTATAGAGAAACAATATTAGGATCATCAGAGGCTGATTACACTCATAAAAAACAAAGTGGTGGCGCGGGTCAATTTGCTCGTGTTAAATTACAACTTGAGCCACTTGAGCCAGGAAAAGGTAGAGAGGTTGAAAATAAAATTAAAGGTGGCGCAATCCCAAAAGAATTTATTCCTGGCGTTGAAAAGGGAATCGAAAGTGTCTCAGATAATGGAATTTTAGCAGGTTTTCCTATTATCGATTATAAGGTAACAATATTAGATGGATTACATCATGATGTTGATTCTAGTGTTTTAGCTTTTGAATTGGCGTCTAGACAATGTTTTAAAGATGCTTGTCAAAAAGCAACTTTAAAACTTTTAGAACCTATCATGAGAGTTGAAGTTGTTACACCCGAAGATTACATGGGCGATGTAATTGGTGACTTGAATAGTAGAAGAGGACAAATAAATACTCAAGAGCAAAGAGGAAATGCAACTGTTGTAACAGCAATGGTTCCATTAGCTAACATGTTTGGTTATATAAACGCTTTAAGATCTATGTCACAAGGTAGAGCACAATATTCAATGTTTTTTGATCATTATGATAAAGTTCCTCAAAATGTTCAAGACGAAGTTACAAAGAAAACAGGTACACAATAATGGATAAACAAAATATCAGAATTAAATTAAGAGCTTACGACAATAAAATATTAGACCAATCTACAGAAGAGATTGTAAATACAGTAAAAAGAACTGGCGCAAATATTAAAGGACCAATACCACTTCCAACTAAGATTGAAAGATATACAGTTTTAAGATCACCGCATATAGACAAGAAAAGCCGAGAACAATTTGAAACACGAACGCATAAAAGATTAATTGATATAATTGAACCTACACCTCAAACCGTTGAAGCTTTAATGAAACTTGACTTAGCTTCAGGAGTAGATGTGGAGATAAAAATATGAGCAATCTACAATTAATCGGTAAAAAACTAGGTATGACAAGAGAATTTTACTCTACTGGTCAGTCAGTTCCTGTAACTGTTTTAAAAATGGAAAAAGCGAGAGTAATTAGTCTTATAAATAAAGAAAAGAGAGGCTATTCAGGGATACAAATAGGTTTTGGTAATATAAAAAATTCAAAAATCTCAAAACCAATGAAAGGTTTTTTCGCAAAAAAAAATACAGAACCTAGAAAAATCTTGAAAGAAATTAGACTTGATAACATATCAGAATATAAAGAAGGAAATGAATTTGGCATTGAGATTTTTGAGAACGTTAAATTTGTAGATGTAAAATCTAAAACTATTGGAAAA
>CACDLR010000046.1 GCA_902553695.1 uncultured Pelagibacteraceae bacterium
TATTACTTTTGCTTTCGCTATGGCAGTTTTAATTGGATACTTTAATGGAATAATGGTTGTCAAAACTGGGCTTCCTTCATTTATTGTTACACTAGCGATGCTATTTATTTTAAGAGGAGCAACATTAGCAATTACTCGATTAATAACTGGAAGAACTCAAGTTCCAGGATTAAGAGTTTTGATTGAAGATGATCCGATAGCATGGATATTTGCTACTGATACATTTCAATGGCTATTTACTTGGTTGGGTAAAATGAAATTAATTGCATTAAGAACTGATGGAACACCACTTGCAACAGGAATTCCACCATCTGTTATATGGTTTATTGCCCTAACTTTATTCGCAACATGGATATTAATGAAAACAAGATATGGAAACTGGATATTTGCATCAGGTGGTGACAAGGTAGGTGCAACAAATGTAGGTGTCCCTGTTGGTAGAGTGAAAATTAGTTTATTTATTGGTACTGCGGTAGCCTCAACAATATTTGCATGTATTCAAGTTTTGGATGCTGGTTCTGCAGATACTATGCGAGGAACTTTGAAAGAGTTAGAAGCAATTGCAGCTGCTGTTGTAGGTGGTTGTTTGTTAACCGGTGGATATGGATCTGCAATTGGAGCTGCTTTAGGGGCAATTATTTTTGGAACAGTCTCAATGGGAATATTCTACACAGATGTTGATACAGATTGGTTTAAAGTATTTCTTGGAGCAATGATGTTAATTGCAGTTGTATTTAATAATTATATCAGAAGAAAAGTTACGGAGAATAAATAATGTCCGAATATTTAGTTCAATTTAATAATATTAGTAAATTTTTTGGGAAAGTAATTGCACTCAAAGATGTAACTATGAGGTTAAGAAAAGGTGAAATAATGTGCCTTCTTGGTGATAATGGCGCAGGAAAATCTACCTTAATTAAAACACTTGCCGGTGTACATAAACCTGATGAAGGAGAAATTATTTTTGAAGATAAAAAGATTATTTTTGATTCTCCAAGAGATGCTTTAGATATAGGGATAGGAACAGTTTACCAGGATCTAGCTTTAGTTTCATTAATGAGTGTAACAAGAAATTTTTTCATGGGTAGAGAGCCGCAAAAAGGAATTCCATTTTTCAAAACTTTTGATGTAGAAAAAGCAAATAAAATTGCAGCAGAAAGAATGGGACAAATTGGGATTGATGTAAGAGATCCATCTCAAGCAGTTGGGACAATGTCTGGAGGTGAAAGACAATGTTTGGCTATATCTAGAGCAATTTATTTTGGTGCTAAAGTTTTAGTTTTAGATGAACCAACTTCTGCTTTAGGAGTTCATCAAGCTTCTATGGTTTTAAAATATATCGTAAAAGCTGCATCAGAAGGATTGGCTGTTATATTGATTACTCATAACGTACACCATGCATATCCTGTTGGAAATAGTTTTACTGTTTTGAATAGAGGAAGAAGTATGGGTACATTTCAAAAAAAGGATATTTCAAGGGAAAAACTTTTAAGCATGATGGCTGGCGGAGAAGAATTGGATAAACTTGAAGTTGAATTAAAAGAGATGGATAGAGTAGCAAGAGCTTAGTTTAACGAAACTTTCACATCAGATTTACTTATAAATCATATCTTACAAAAATTTAGTTTGTTATAATTTATTTATAAAAAAAGGAGGAAATATGAAATTTGTTGTATTAGGCAAATATTCAAATCAAGGTCTTGCTGGTTTCGTAAAGAATCCTTCAGATAATAGAGGAGAAGCTGCAAAAAAAATCACTGAAGCAGCTGGTGGAAAACTTTTGGACATGATGACTCTTAGAGGGGCATATGATTTCATTGCTATTGTTGAAGGATCTGATTTTGAAACTATGGCAGGTATGAAAATGTTAATGCAATCAACAGGCACAATTGAAGATATGAGCATTATGGAAGCTGTTGACTTTAACAAGGCTGCAGAAAAAGCTGCAAAAGCCGCTTCTGCTTATAGACCTGTTGGTAAATAAAGCTTTTAACTTCCAGTCCTAGGACTGGAAGTTATTTATTTTTTTGATTATGATTAGAGATTAAAAAATAATATGCTTAGAGATAGTTTCGGAAGAACTTTTCCATATATAAGACTTTCAATTACAGACGTTTGTAATTTTAAGTGTGGTTATTGTCTGCCCAATGGATATATGCCAGATAAAAGTGATAATAGAAAATTTCTTCACTTAGAAGAAATAAGACGTCTTGCAAAAGTTTTATCAAAATTAGGTGTATGTAAAATAAGACTAACCGGTGGTGAACCTA
>CACDLR010000047.1 GCA_902553695.1 uncultured Pelagibacteraceae bacterium
GAAATAGATTTTGTTGTTCATGCAATTGCATTTTCAGATAAATCTGAACTTTCAGGAGAATACCTTAATACGACGAGAGAGAACTTTTTAAGAAGTATGCTCATTTCATGTTTTTCATTTACTGAGGTCGCAAGAGAGGCGGCTAAAATCATAAAACAGAATGGTAGTATGATTACACTTACTTATGAATCTACAAAAGCTATCCCTAATTATAATGTCATGGGAGTATGTAAATCTGCTTTAGAAGCAAGTGTAAAATATCTAGCAAGAGATTTGGGTACTAAACAAATTAGGGTAAATGCAATAAGTGCAGGACCAATTAAGACTTTGGCAGCTTCTGCAATTGGAGATGCAAAGTTCTTATATAAATGGAATGAGGATCATTCCTTTTTAAAAAGAAATGTAGATATACATGATGTTGGAAATTCAGCTTTATACCTTTTAAGCGATTTAGCGGGTGGTGTTACTGGAGAAATACATTACGTAGATGCTGGTTATAATAAAGTGGGTATGCCAGACCCAAAAAATATTACTTGATAAATGTCTAAAAGATATAGTGGGAAATCATTTAAAGATTCAAGTGTAATGAAAAAAGCAAAATATACACTGAAAGAGAAAAGAAAAATTAAGAGAGAAAAGAAAAAAAATAATTAGCAACAGTTACAATTCTTTTTTTTATTTCTTATTGTTTCTTCACTTCTTCTTATTTCTTCTAATTCTTTTTTTTTTTCTACTATAGCTTCTTTTTCTTTCATAATTTTATTTTCAAAATATGCATATAATGATGTAAACCCTAATTTTGCAGCTTTTTTTTCTTCATAATTTCTACGACCTTTAAGATTTTCAATTATTTGAATTATTTGTTGATCTTGCATTTTATTAAACTGCTGCCTGTTTAATTGAAAGTTTAACTTTTCCTCTGTCAAATCCAATAACTTTTACTTTTACTTCGTCACCTTCTTTAACAACATCAGTTACTTTAGCCACTCTTTTATCAGCAAGTTCTGAAATATGAACAAGTCCATCTTGTTTACCTAAGAAATTTACAAATGCACCAAACTCCATAATTTTCATTACTTTACCATTATAAATTTTATTTATTTCTGGTTTTGCAGTTAAATCTTTAATCATTTGCATTGCTTTGTTTCTAGAACCTTCATCTGGGGCAGCAACAGTTACAACTCCCTCATCATTGATATCAACCTTTGCTCCAGAGACTTCTACAATCTCTCTTATTGTTGCTCCACCTTTTCCAATCACAGTAGCGATGTCTTTTTTATCTACTGATATTTTTTCCATTTTTGGAGTATGTTTTCCAACATCATCACGAGATTTAGCAAGAGCTTTGTTCATTTCTCCTAAAATATGAATTCTTCCATCTTTTGCTTGTTTTAAAGCTTGTTCCATTATTTCAAATGTAATACCAGTTATTTTAATATCCATTTGAAGCGAAGTTATTCCATCTTTGGTACCAGCAACTTTAAAATCCATATCACCTAAATGATCTTCGTCACCTAAAATATCAGATAAAACACTAAAATTTTCACCTTCCTTAATTAATCCCATTGCAATACCTGCAACTGGTTCTTTAATTGGAACACCAGCATCCATTAATGCTAAAGATGTTCCACAAACAGTTGCCATTGAGGATGAACCGTTAGACTCTGTTATTTCTGAAACTATTCTAAATGTATATGGAAAGGTTTCTTTTGGAGGTAAAGACGAATTTATTGCTCTCCATGCAAGTTTTCCATGTCCTATTTCTCTTCTACCAGTTCCAATTCTTCCAGTTTCACCAACGGAGAATGGCGGAAAATTATAGTGAAGCATAAATCTTTCTTTTTGCAAGCCATCTAAACTTTCAATTTTTTGCTCATCATCTGAAGTTCCAAGAGTAGTCGTTACAATTGCTTGCGTTTCTCCTCTTGTGAATAATGCTGATCCATGAACCCTTGGTAGAATACCAACTTCGCACATTATTGGCCTTACATCCGATAGGCTTCTTCCATCGATACGTTTTTTATTCTTAAGAATATCAGTTCTCACAATTGTTTTTTCTAAGTTTTTTAATTCAGAATTAACGTCCAGATCAGATATTTCCTCATTCTCCTCATAGAGTTTTTTTGCTTTATCTGTAATTTCTGAGATCATGTTTGATCTTTGTTGTTTATCTATAGTTGAAAAGGCTTTCTTAAGTTCTATTGTAAACTCAGATTCTAATTTCTTTTTTACTTCCGAGAGATCTTTTTT
>CACDLR010000048.1 GCA_902553695.1 uncultured Pelagibacteraceae bacterium
AAACAAAGGATCTATTGTATTATTTTCTACTGTTGCAGCACAAAGAGGTTTTACAAATCATTCTATTATTGCATCAACGAAAGCAGCTGTTGAAGGATTAACAGTTTCTTTAGCAGCAGAGTTTGCACCAAATATCAGGGTAAATTGTATTGCTCCAAGTTTAACAAATTCTAAAATAGCAGAACCCATGCTAAAAAATAAAGTATTAGCCGAAGGTATTGCAAAAGCTCATCCTTTAAAAAGACTTGGTGAGGGAAAAGACTCTGCTTCACTTGCAAAATTTTTAATCACAGAAGATAGTTCGTGGGTTACTGGTCAAATTATAGCTGTGGATGGAGGAAGATCTAAATTATCTTAAATTAATTTTTTTGTGATCTTTTAAAACACTCGATCGTATTTTTTAATAAACAGGCAATTGTCATTGGTCCAACGCCACCGGGAACAGGTGTTAAAGCTTTAGCTACTTTTGAAACTTCATCAAAATCAACATCTCCGACAATTCCTTTTTCCGTTTTATTAATCCCTACATCAATAACAATTGCATCTTTCTTAACCCAATTGCCTTTTACAAGTTCAGGAATACCGACTGCTGCAACTATTATATCTCCTTTTAAACACTCACCTTTTAGATCGTCAGTTTTAGAGTGAGTTATAGTTACGGTACAATTTTCTTTGAGCAAAAGTTGTGTCATTGGTTTACCATTTAAATTTGATCTACCAACCACTACAGCTTTTTTTCCACTTAAATTTGGTTCAATTTTTTTAATTAATAAATAGCATCCAAGGGGTGTACATGGAACTGAGCTATCATATCCAGATGAAAGATTTCCTACATTCATTGGATGAAAACCATCTACATCTTTACCTGGAGAAATGGCTTCAATTACTTTTTGTTTATCAATATGTTTTGGAAGAGGTAATTGAACAAGTATACCTGAAACAGCATCATCATTGTTTAGCTCATCAATTTTTTCTAAAACAGTTTTTTCTTCAACTGTTTCGGGGTAACGAATGATCTCTGACTTTAGGCCAACTTCAATCGCAGACTTTTCTTTATTTTTTACATAAATTTTACTTGGAGCAAGCTCACCAATTAAAATAACTGTTAAACCTGGAACTTTATTATGTTTGTTTTTTAATTCAGCAACTTCCTTTTTTAATTCTTCTCTTAACTCTGCTGCTGCTTTCTTTCCGTCGATTAAAATCATAATTTAGAATATCATTGGTGCAATGTAGAGCTTCATACACATTTCGATAAACCAAATCAACAAAAGAAGTATAATAGGAGATATATCAAAGGCACCTAAATTTGGTAAAAATTGCCTGATCTTTCTTAAAAAAGGTTCTGTTAAACGATATGTAAAATCAAGTATCATATAAACAAATCTATTAGAAGTATTTATAACGTTAAAGGCGACCAACCAGCTAATCACAACATTAGCTATTACAACATAAGAATATAATTTTAAAATTTGTAAAGCTAAATAAAAAATTGCAATCATTTTTTTTCAACATAAATAGACTGGCTAGGAAATGCGAATGAAGCTTTATTTTTTTCAACAATTTGTTTTATTTCTATTGCTAGTCTTTCTTTTACAGCCAACCATTCATCCCAATCATCTGTTTTAGTAAAACAACGAACATACATATCAATAGAACTTTCAGCAAAACTATCTACTCTAACAGCATAACCAAGTTCTGGTTTAAAATCTTTATTTGTTTTTATATAATTTTCAATTTCATTTCTTACTGTTTTAAGTTGATCAATTGTTGAGTCATATTGAAGATTAATTGTCCAACTAATTATCCAGTTTGTTGTTTGGCTTATATTAATTACAGCATTTTCTGCAAATTGAAAATTAGGTATTATTGCAATAGATTTATCAAATTTTCTTATTACTGTTGATCTAAAACCAATTTTTTCAACAATTCCTTCGATTATTCCTTCAACTAAAATCCAATCTCCCATTTTAAATCTTTTTTCAACTAAAACTAAAATTCCAGAAATTAAATTTTTAAATAAATCTTGTGCACCTAAAGCAACTGCTACACCAAATAAACCTAGGCCAGCGATAATTGGTCCAATTTTAATTCCCCAAAGTTCTAAGACAGCAGCGGCACCTAAAATAAAAATCAAAATT
>CACDLR010000049.1 GCA_902553695.1 uncultured Pelagibacteraceae bacterium
AACTCAAAAGTTTAGCACATTGAACATAGCGTGAAGAATGTAGGCCTGATGATAGAATAAAGTGACCCTCTTTCAATGCCTCAGTTTTTTTTAAAACCGCTAAAGAGTCTTTTAAAGAAAGCATATTTTTTATTTTTATGTCTAATAATTTTGAATTTTAATTCTTTTTGTTTTAACTCACTAATCAAATTTGTAAAGTTTTTCAAATCATTAATAATAAGATTAAATTTAAAGTTAATAGTATTTTTTGTTTTTTCAACCATTTCTACACTTGAAATATTCATTTTATTTTGCCCTATCATAGTTGTGACATCTCCTAATTGCCCTGGTAAGTCTAGTTTAGAGTGCAAAAAATTGATTGATAAATCTAGATCAATGTTAATTGGATTTGCATGCATTATAGATAGATCTAATAAAAAACAACTTAAAATAAAAAAAAAAATAATTTCCCAGGTTCAGTTAGATATTCCTACTTACAAAAAAAATAATTTACCAGATTTTTTAAAAAAGATTCCAGTTACATCACCTGGTAGTAGAAGAATTAAATGATAAATCTTGGTGTTAACATAGATCACGTGGCAACAATAAGGAATGCCAGAGGAGAGGAC
Source organism: uncultured Pelagibacteraceae bacterium (assembly GCA_902553695.1). Taxonomy (GTDB): domain Bacteria; phylum Pseudomonadota; class Alphaproteobacteria; order Pelagibacterales; family Pelagibacteraceae; genus Pelagibacter. The sequence goes on from CACDLR010000049.1 coordinate 609, forward strand.
CATCCATACCCCTATCTTGCTGCTAAAGATGCAATTAAGTATGGTGCAAATTCAATTACTATTCATCTTCGAGAAGATCGTAGACATATTAATGATAACGATTTACGTAAAATATCTTCTTTAAAGAAAATACCACTAAATCTTGAAATGGCCGCTAATCATAAAATGCTTAAAATCGCACTAAAGAATAAGCCAAACTTTGTTTGCCTGGTTCCCGAAAAAAGAAAGGAAGTAACTACAGAAGGAGGTTTAAATTTAAAAAAAAATAAAATTATAATTAAAAAAATTATTCGATCTCTTAATAAATATAAAATTAGAACAAGTTTATTTATTAACCCTTCCATAAAAGATATTCAATTTGCAAAATATTTAGGTAGTAAATGTATAGAAATACATACAGGCAAAATATCAAGTTTGGTAAAAAAAAATAAAAAATATAAAAAAGAATTTAATAAAATAAAAAATTGTGCTGTGTTTGCACGATCCTTAAATCTCGAGGTACATGCAGGACATGGATTAGATTATAAAACCACAAAAATATTAAAAAAAATATCTCAAATAACTGAATATAACATTGGTCATTTTATAATTGGTGAATCAATTCATTATGGTTTAAAAAATACAATAAAAACTTTTAAAAAAATTTTAAAAAAATAATGTCAATAATTGGTATTGGTGTAGACATAATTAATAATAATAGATTAAAAAAACTTGTTAAAAATAAAATTTTTGTGAGTAGAGTTTTTACTAAAAACGAACAAAAATTTTCTAAGAAGCTAAAAAACAAAGTTAATTATTATTCAAAAAGATATGCAGCTAAAGAAGCATTTTCAAAAGCGACTGGATTTGGTATTTCAAATAAATTACATTTTAAAGACATAGAAATTAAAAATAACAAAAAGGGCAAACCAATAATAGGTTTAAGTAAATCTACATCTTCATATCTTAGAAATAAATTTAAAGTAAAATCATTTAAAACAAATTTGTCTCTGTCGGATGAAAGGAATTATTCCATCGCATACGTAATAATTGAAAAAAATGATTAAAAAAAGTATTATTTTTGATAACATTAAAACTTTAATTTACGCTTTAATAATTGCTATAATAATAAGATCATTATTGTTGCAACCTTTTTATATACCTTCTTCTTCGATGGAATTAAATCTTTTAGTAGGTGATAGATTATTTGTTACAAAATATTCGTACGGTTATAGCAAACATTCATTTCCTTTTAGTCCACCCATTTTTAGTGGAAGAATTTTTAAAAGATATCCTATTAGAGGCGAAATAATTGTTTTTAAAACTCCTGCTGACAATAGAACAGATTATATTAAAAGATTAATTGGACTTCCTGGCGATACTGTTCAGTTTATTGATGGAAATTTATATATAAATAATAATCAAGTTTTAAGAACTTTGATAAACGATAATGAATTTATTTTTTGTGGTACTCAA